>DDZT01000050.1 GCA_002346435.1 Anaerolineales bacterium UBA3001 | reverse complement strand
ATGCAGGCGTAGATGTAGGTGTCGATGTAGGTGTCGATGTAGGTGTCGATGTAGGTGTCGATGTAGGTATAAAAGTATTTGTTGGTTTCATGACTGCAGTGTGTGTTGGAGCCCTTGTAACCAGCTTGGTCGCCCTTTGTGTAACTATGATACTGTTAGAAATATCTGTAGGAGTAACAGTAGGTATTTCAGTACCTGTCCTAGTGGGCAAGCCTGCGAAAGTAGCTGACACATTAGGTTGCAATGTCAAAGTACTTTGGAAAGCTAATTCGCCAATTTTCTTCACAGGTGCAATAGTATTAGTAGTATCCATTAATTGAGATGGTTTAGTCTCTTGCTCAATGTTCAAATAACCACCTTCTCCATATGCTATGAAAAAACCGCCAATCAGGGTAAACAATATCAAAACAGCTATAGTCAATCCTGACAAAGCCTGTTTCCATTCACCAGAAGAACGCACAGTTGATTGGCCATATACAGGCCACGGCAACCTTGGAAAAATCCATAAAGCGACTAATGTGATTGCTATCACTCCATCTACCCATAGTATCGCACGTAACATTCCAAGACTTGAAAGTTCGCCAATAATGCCTCTTGTAACTAAAATAATTCCCGCTAAGGATACTGCTGCGGTAACAGCAATAGCTATGGCTAAAGCAATATACTGATGCCTTGCATTATCCCAACGCAAGGCAGAAACAATGGGTAAATGAGGGAAAAATCTAAGAATTAACAAAAGCGCTATGATTGCACAATCTATCCAAATAGCAGTCTGTAAAACATTTGAACTATAACTAGCATGTATTAAGCCGCTAGTTAAAAGGTACATTCCCAACAATATAACTGCGCCAGTAATAGCAACCGCTAGAGCTGCGGACAACAGTCTATTCTCGCGATTTGAATCACTCCATCCTGGAGGACGCCAACCCAATAACCCAGCAGCAATAAAACCATACAAGGCTAGATTCACAATTATTAGGATAATAACATTTACTAAAGACATATTGTCTTCTCGATAGAATTGAATTTCACAAGTTTACTTTAACTAGCAATCACCCTCACTTGTAACATTGTCTAGGACACGAGCTATAGGGTCAACCAATGCAAGCAGCAATTGACCAGCATCTTCATTCCAATCAGCAAGCGAATCTGGTGAAAGCACCATAACAGCATATCGTTGTTCACGTACAGACGGTAAGGTTGCCATCAATGCTGGAGCCAAATACTGCATCCCAACCTGGTCTGTAATTAACCGTATTTCTGCTTCATCTGTGGAAGGATCAAGTCTACGATAACTAGCACTTAAAATAGTAGATCTAATACTATCTGCTGTATTCACAGGTAAAGTAAAACCAACTACTTTTCTGGATCGTAATAAATCATAACCCCCAAGACACCTAATTGACAAATTGTCAGACGCCAACTCCCAGATTATAGCCATTTCAGCTCCAAGCGCAGTTCCTGCTCCTCGTGATATTGACTCTATTGCTGCAGACTTATCAGTCTCTACCCCAATTGCGGCTAAAGCTTTTGCTATTTGCGGTGATAGTCCAGGATCTACAGGGCTCTCCAGCAGCGGCATAAATGAGGACGACTCGTCAGCATCGACTATTACTACAGTTAACCTGAGCACTCGTCGATATATTACTAGTGCAAACATGGGAAAAATGGCTAAATCTGTCATTCTTGTAAATGCTGATATATGACCACTCAGCATCTGTGTATTTAGAGAAAATCCTAAATGCAGAAGTGTTCCTAAAAGTGCCAATACAAATATTCCAAAACCCAGATCCCAGTCTTCAGGTCGCCGCCACAACAACATCACTATAATGCCTAGGAGCAAACCTACTTGCGGAGCTGCCCACAACAAATCGTGTGTTGAATTGTTGTACGAAATACCGCTTGTAATAACATTGCTCCATAACACCAGAGCAATAACGGTACCAATAGCAATCATAATTAAACCAATACTAAGCACTACATCCCCTGTTATATCATTAGATCGCGAGAGAAACGCCCATCCTAACAAAAGAAATATTGATAATGCAAAAGCTCTATCTAAAGGTGGCAACAAGAGACTTCCATTCACAAACCCAAATATACTGAGTACTGCTAAGATTACCAAAACAACACGCAGACAAAGTGCAGCTCCTGCTGCTAGAGCAAATCTGCCAAATTCGGACTCTGGTGCACGCCTATATTGACTAAAAGACATCGCAAAGGCAGCCTCTAATGCAAACAAACCGACAATATGATAGATAAAACTACCAGGTGGCACACTTACTAAGGCTATCGCTTGATTAAGAATAAACATGATAGAACCGTGGATCGCGATTATAGCATCGTAAGGTAGAGTATATGTCACCATGTCAGGGCATAGGTCTTGCACCAACTAATACGTTGACATCTCTAAAAATCTCACTAGAATACGGGCTAGTAGCCGAAGTGGCGGAACTGGCAGACGCGCTACGTTCAGGACGTAGTGACCATCTGGTCATGTGGGTTCAAATCCCACCTTCGGCACTATAGGAAAGCAAGTTTTGTAAGAAAATTTGAGCAAAATATAAATCTATTGCATAATTGAGAACATATGAAAACCCCGTCGATAACTCGCAACAAACTACGTATCACTCTACCTCAAATAGTGATAATAATGGGTATTGCTGTAAGTGTATGGTTTCTTTCGGAATTCAGTGAAATGATGAAGACTAGTCAAACTATTAGAGCACAAGAAAGTCAATTATTAGCTACAGTTACTGCACTACATGATCAACAAACAAGCCTCAAACTTACTCAAGCATACATATCATCTGATGCTTACGTAGAACGTGCCCTTCGCAAAGAACTTAAATATGGTCGTCCTGACGAAACTCATATTGTAGTAATAACCCCTGCTGCCAAAGTTGAAACACAGAATTCACTAGCGATGTCTGAATTCCCTCCTAAACAGAAGCCACATTGGATGGTGTGGAGAGATTTGTTCTTCGCACCAAACCATTGACCCATTGTTAGGCAGATTATGCTGCCACTCAAATACCAAAACAAGTTACGCGAACGCTATCGTAAAATTAATCCAAACTGGTGTCCCAGTGGGGAAGTATTTGAACAAACAGTCAATAATTACATAGAAAACGCCAATCCGATTCTCGATATTGGGTGTGGACGCGGGGGCCTATCAGAAAAACTAGGGCAGCAAGATAAACAGGTGCATGGTCTAGATATTGACTGGGATTCAATGTTATCCCATAGAGATAGTCTAATTCGACTATGTGCAGGCCACTGCAACTTTCTACCCATCAAATCATCTGCTTATCAAGTCATAATGTCTTCATGGCTTCTCGAACATCTGTCTGATCCGTTAACATGCTTCCAAGAAATCAAAAGAGTATTAAAACCCGGAGGCCATTTCATTTTTTTAACTCCTAACAAGAATCACCCAATAGTAATGGCCAATATATTAAACAGACTCATACCAAGACTACAAAGTATATTAGTTGAGCGCTTATATCACCGTATCAGCGCCGACACATTTCCAGCATATTATCTTGCAAATACTTATCGAACATTACTAATACTTGCGCAAAAAAGTGGGTTACAATTGATTGATCTTAAAACAATTAATGATCCTACTTATACTGCATTTAACGAGATTTTGTTTAGAACATCAATTGCTGTAGATGATTTGATGCCAAAGATGTGGGGAATACACCTGGTTGGTGTAATAAAGAAGCCAGACTATCTGCAAAGTTAAAATATGTTTGTTGAATTGATGTCCTTAGACATGACCTAACAATCCTCCCCTAAAAGTCTCCAACATTTTCGTCTTAGTAATTACATTACGTAAAGAATTTTCACCATCAGTATATGCATAAGCACGAAGATAATTAGATGTGAGCCCACTCCAGCATACCAAGTCATTATCGGATTTATATGATTCCCACAACACATCCAATTCACTACCAACAAAACTATCAACAAATTGAGTATGATGCTTTTTGTTAATTTCATGCATGAGTCGGCTACGCTCTCGAATTACATCAATGGAAATCTGCTCTGGCATATTTGAAGCAGCTGTTCCAGGACGTCCGGAGTAAGGAAATATATGCAAACCGGCAAATCTCATATCATCAATATATTCATAAGATTCAATAAAATCAGCGTCTGTTTCACCAGGAAAACCAACAATTACATCAGTTGTAATTGAAAGATTTGGAATTGCTCGTCGCGCTGCTTCTAACAAACCCTTGAAACTATCACTTGTGTTACGACGACCCATGCGACGCAAAGTGCGATCAGATCCACTCTGTAATGGCAAATGTAGGTGCGGTAATAAGCGAGCATCTTCCCATAATTTGAAAAATTCTGGTGTTAGATCCCATGGCTCGAGCGAAGAAAGACGCAATCGTTTAACGTTAGTTTCCTTAAGAACAGTCAACACCATATCTTCCAAACAAACGTTTGATGCAAAATCATGACCATAAGCTCCTAGATGTACTCCACACAACACCACCTCACAATAACCTAACTCCACAAGATTGTTGATTTCTTGAATAACCTGATCTAGCTTTTTGCTTCTTCCAACACCTCTGGCAATAGTTACAACGCAAAAAGTGCATTTGTTTTCACACCCATCTTGCACTTTGAGAAATGCTCTAGTACGCCCCGAGGAACTACCAGCATATTGAATATCAGTAGTAATAAAATCAGCATCATGTAACAATCCGGCCTCAGTTAATATCTGCGGAATATCATCTTTGTACTGTGTCCCCACCAACATATCAGCACCGACATCGCGAGCAACCTGTATGTCAATTTCCGCATAACATCCAGTGACAACCAAAGTTGCATAGGGATGCTCCCGACGTAATTTACGTATAATCTTTCGAGACTCTGAACCTGCCGAACTAGTAACCGCACAACTATTAAAAATCACAATATCAGCATCAGAAGTAGAAGACACTACTGAATGACCAAGCACTACAAACTGCCGCGCCATAGAATCCATTTCAGCAGTATTTAGGCGACAACCTATTGCATGAAGATAAATACGCATGTCAAATAGTATAGTCTACAGAAAGAACTTATATGTCAACAAACCAGTAGTTTAATTTACAAAATGGTCAAGTATAATACAGTATGACGACTACTAACATTATACTGAGGAAACAATGGAAATTCTACTTATAGAATGGTTTGGAAACTCATTAAGGAATTATTTGGTTGCCTTTGTGATAACGCTTGCTTCAGTCACTGTCATTCGGATATTACGAAACATCATCATAGCAAGACTACGCTCTGTAGCTGACACCACAACCACTAAACTGGATGATTTAGCTGTTAACCTAGTTGAATCTACTCGTTCTTGGTTCATACTTGGAATATCATGCTATATAGGTATAAAATCTTTACAACTACCACAAACAGCGAATGAAGTAATTAGAATTCTTGTGCTCTTCATTAGTCTCGTGCAAGTAGCAACATGGTCTAACCAGTTGATAAATCACATATTACATCGATATACACAAAATACTGTCGAAGATGAGGGTAACCGAAAAAATACTGTTGCTATATTAGGTCTAACTAGCAGGATTATTTTATGGACTATTTTGTTGCTTCTAGCCCTTGACAACCTTGGTATAGAAATCACTGGCCTAATTACTGGATTAGGAATAGGTGGCATTGCAATAGCACTTGCAGTCCAAAATGTTCTCAGCGACTTACTTGCATATATTTCAATAATGATGGATCGACCTTTTGTAATTGGTGATTTTATAGTTGTAGACGAATTCACTGGAGTAGTGGAACACATTGGGCTGAAAACCACTCGTCTACGCAGTCTCAGTGGAGAGCTGCTAATTTTTTCCAACAATGATCTGCTAAGTAGTAGGATGCGCAACTATAAAGACAGAGAACAGCGCAGAGTATTATTCGGCATAGGAGTCACATATGATACACCGGCAGATTCGTTAGCGTCTATTCCTATTATAATTAGAGACATATTGGAGACACAAGAAAATGTACAGTTCGATAGAGCTCATCTAAAGTCGTTTGGT
>DDZT01000073.1 GCA_002346435.1 Anaerolineales bacterium UBA3001 | reverse complement strand
GTCCTAGACCTGCTTGATTTTGTGTTGCTGGAGATGCTTCAATGCATATGTTAGCTGTCAATTTATTGTACATTTGTTTGAATGGAAGTTAGTGTTGTTATATAGTTCTCGAAGCATATGTATAAGCTCAAATTTCTTAGGGTAATGATTTGGTTGAATTATCCCATTTGTATACTTTCAATTGTGGCATAATCCATTTTCCGTCTGAATCGAATTGTACCCTACCTATTAGTCCATGATAGTCGATTTCAGACAAGGTTTGTGCAAAAGATTTGGAAGTTAATGTTTCAGTTGATTGGATTGTATTGACGATTAGATTAATAGATTCATATGCATGTAGGGAAAACCAGCTTGGATCTGGTCCTTCAGGGTAGGCAGTCTTATATTGCTTGACAAACTGTGATGATATATTTTCTAGCATTGGTTCAGCCACAGGCACCACAAAGAATGAAGCTTCAGATTTATGGCGTGCTATATTATTAAATGTTTGCAGTGACCAGAGTGGGCCTCCGATCGCTACATTGTTTTGATTTTGCTTCTGCAAATTATCTAGAAAATCTGCACCTTCATATGGATCACAATTGCAGCCTGAGAAAATTGAATATATTTTTTGAGCCCTTTCGATTTCAGCAGTTATCTGTTCGGTAGTTGGATGTAATCGAAAAAAAGTTGACCACGTATTATTAGGGTTAGAAGGCTTGGCGCTGGTGGATAGTAGAGGTAAGTTAGCATTCATGTATATTGGAGCAGCAGCGGTGGTGGTTTTATCTAACCAGTGTCCAATGACAACTAATACTTTTTTGTCAGTAATTAGTTTGTTGGCTTGTTCCTGTGCTTGCGTGGGGTTACCCGCATCATCAAATGCAATTAGCTCTATACCTGTCAGCGCAGTATTGCTATCGTTATATTCGTTTACTGCTATACGGGCACCATTTAACACTTGGTAACCTATTTCTCTGTACATGCCACTAAAAGGTGCTACTATAGCTATCTTTACGGTAGGTTTATATCCTTTGCAGTTACTCAGAACTGTAGTAGTGAATACTAACGTTATAAGTAAGGCAGAAGTTATATTTTTCATTTTTAGAGGTATATGTATCCTAAAGTCAGTTACAACTTGCTGCCAGGTGTTGTTCATAAGTATAGGAGAAATTATGTCTACCACTATTGTCGCAGGCAGCTCTAAAATATAGCAAGTCTGTATCCTCCGCATTTGCTACGCTCTGAAGAGTGTTGGCGCTAGGGTTGCAAATAGGTCCTGGCGGTAAACCCGCAATTACATAGGTGTTGTAAGGGTTGTCGACCAGTCGTGGGTCTGCAGACAGTTTAGGCCACCAATTGTTTGAAGTGGCTAACGCATATTGAGTGGTTGCATCGGCAGCTAGCGGCATTCCTAATGCCAATCTATTTAGAAAAACACTGGCAATTTTGGATGCTTCGTCTTCAACTATTAATTCTCGTTGAACAATAGATGCTAAAGTGACAAATTCGTGCAGCGTAAGATTGTGTAAATTAGCTTGATCATGAATATAGGAAGTATTATTGTCAAAGGTAGTTAGAATTTGATTGAGTATCTCGGATTCGCTTGCCTTTGGTGAAAATATGTAATTTCCAGGGTATAGGTAGCCTTCTAGCGGTGTTTCAGGTGGCATTTGGTTGATAAAATCATATTGACCAGGTAATTGCAAGTCGCGGTTGACGAATGCCAAAAAAGTGTCGCTATCAACTGAGAGATGTGGATGGCGGGCAAGGGACTGAGCGAGTTGTTCTCGTCGCCAGCCTGGCCATATGTAGAAATTTATTTTGCTAGGGATTGATGAAGTAAGTGAATGGGCTATCTGTATTGTGTTCATATCTCCTGTAAATTGGAAATAACCAGACTGAATACGGGAGTCAATACCTTTGTATATCATATATTGTGTGAGTAAGTTAGCATCTGGTACTATACCTTCGGTCGCAAGACGTTCTGATATTGTATTAGCATTTTCTCCACTCATTACTACAAATTCTGTTATGACATTACTATTAGTTTTGGTTGCATTCAAAGTAGCAATACTAGGCATTAGTTGGGCTCTAAGCAAGTTTGTCTTCCATATTGGTAAACTCTCGGCTGGTGGACCAAGTATAGAAGCTGGTTTTATAACTCTTTGCCACGCATAAACTAATGAGATGACTACAGCAAATATCGCGCAGTTTCTGATAAAAATAGATAATTTAGCCAAAAATGACCTTTGCGATTTATGTCGGTTTCTGTTCTTGGGCATGGGTATCAAGATAGTCTTGTAGTATTACTGCGGCTGCTATTGAGTGTATGGTGCTTTTCATTTTATTGCTAGATTTTGTTATTTGCTGGGCTCTTATCGTAGAGTCTGATTCGTCCCAAAACAATAAGGGTAGGTCAGTTATGGACTTTAGAGCGTAAATGAAACGGCGTTTACGCTTTAATGCTTGTGCATTGGACCCTTTTGAATCAGTCGGCAAGCCTAATATTATCTTTCCAATTTCTTGGTCTACAATAATATTAGCTATGACTTCTACGTCTTCCTTAATGGATTTATGCAATATTGTATAGAATGGTCGAGCTACAATTCCCGTTGGGTCGCTAATTGCTACTCCGATATATTTAGCACCGTGATCTATGGCTATAAATCTCATTGCTAATTTGTCACAAAATCTGGTGGGTTGACTGTTATGTTCGTGCGCGATGTAAGCCAGGGAATACGATTTAGCCACGCAGGACGAATTACTATATTAGGAATTTTTCCTAATGGAAAAGTTTGTAATAGATCTTTTTTAGCTTGAACGACTGGTTTCCAGCGAATAGTGTTTTTAATATTTGTTAGTGTTATTTTTGGTGCAGCTATACCTTTTGTAGTAACTAGGATAGATACTTCTCCTAGTTGATTAGTTGAAGTATTAGAGTGTGAATAATGGACTGTATCTTCGTAAAGCTTCATGTTGGAACCAAGTTGATTTTGCAATGTTTGGTATCCTATCCTATATGCATCTTGCTCATCAATTACCGCGATACTTACTATTGCTTGCATTGTGACAGTTAATATGTCAGTGTGCTCTCCGATTGAGTGGCTGTAAGTTAATTCTAGAACATCCTGGATTGTTGCACTTTCTATACTAGACAATTGATATGATGGTAGGTTAGCTACTATATATGCAAATCCTGATTCACGAAGGTCATTAACAAGAGTGTCATATGCTTTAGAGCGGTCAAGACGAGTCACGGCTGGGACTGTAACTGTCTGACCTCCTGTGGTGGATTGTCTATTTGTAACAGCAACTTGTTTAGATAATGGTCCTGCTATACGATTGATTAACGATGGGCCGACATTTGCTTCTGGTCCAGGGAGAGCAGCGCGGACTTCCACTATCGTAATTGAGCCGCGTTTACCATCAAGTGTAGCGTCGTGTTGGGTGACGTAAGTGATTGGTTCTAGTCTGCTGCTAGTGCTTACTGCGGTGCCTGCCGGTATTGTGATTGGTTGAAATGTAAGGTTGGTAAAGATGACTATACCTGTTGCATATTGTATCGATAGATCACTAGTACCCGTTGTTTCAATTTCGACCACTCCATTTACAATTGTATTTTTGGGAGTTGCAAGAATGATATCTTGATCATAATCTGTAGTGGTAACAGTAGGGTCAGCAATAACATTTACTTGCGTTTCCACTTCGCTATATTTAGGTGTTAGTGTTACGTCAGCTGAAGGTACAGTCAGTAGTATAAGCGTACCTATCGATAGCATACCTATTGCAGTATATATGCCGCCTTTGATAACATCCATCTTTGGGTTGTTTTGTCTGGGTTTTCTGGTGTGCTCCAGATGATTTTTTGCTAACTGTAGGGACTTAGAATGCCCTGGTGGCTTAGCGATGCTTGGGCGTAGGGAAGTTCTGGAGCGCCATAGCGAAACGTGGGCAGTAGTGACTGAGTCAAAAACAGGAATACCCAGAGCCCCGGCGTGTT
>DDZT01000002.1:1556-30328 GCA_002346435.1 Anaerolineales bacterium UBA3001 | reverse complement strand
GGTGCAAAAGGCATCCAAAAATCTCGTGACTTGATTATGTCGTTGATATAGCGCACAACATTTGGTTGCGAAGCATTGGCGAGAATGGAACGGTTGCCTAATGCACGAGCACCAAATTCCATTCGACCCTTAAAACGAGCAACAACTTGTCCATCAGCAAGTAATTCAGCGACTTTACCTTCTACATCATCACTTTTTTCCCATCTAACATCTTTGGCGGTAAAACTATACTTGTCCAATATCGACTCTATGTCATTGTCATGAAATTCACCACCCCAATAAATGGGTCCCACAGAATCAATGTCAACCCTCTCATTAGCGCTCAATTTTTGTTGAGCATAATACCAATATGCTGCACCAACCGAATTGGTTTCATCTCCACATGACGGGAAAACAAACAGTTCATCTACCTCTGGAACCGACAAAATAGCCTGATTGGCCTTAACATTCATAAAAGTACCACCACTAACCGCCAAACGTGATAAACCTGTTTCACGTACACAACGCTTCACCCATTCAACCAAGAAGTGTTCCACAAATGCTTGCACACCCGCAGCAATTGTGTCAAAACGTTGTGTTGTCAGTAATTCGTCTAAATATTTCCACAAATATCCTACGCGAGGAATGCCAGGTCGCCTACACCATTGCATTGAATCATCAGAATTCCATTCAAATACCTCTAACAATCCTTGATACACCGGGTTCTTATCTATATCCCCTTTATAGTACGGCGCCAACCCCATAATTTTGTACTCATGTTCAAGCGGAGTCATACCCATGATATATGTGACCATAGCATAAATTGTCGCTAAAGAATTGTCTTCACTAATAGAACTTATTCTTTGTAGACTACCTTGGTGTCCCACACTGACTGTGGCACATATTCCATCTCCTGCTCCATCATTAGTAAGGACTAATATCTGATTATCATAATCAGCCAAACCATAATAAGCACTAGAAGCATGTGCAGTATGGTGATCAACAAAAGTAATTTTTTCAAGTGGTACACCTGCTTTTGCTAACGAGGCAGCTCGCAATGATTGAGTTTGATTGATTTGCAGTTTGCTTTGGGAAAGCGCGCGGACTTTTCTAAACAAATTATTGTCGGCGGATATAGACCGAAGGCCTCCCAACCAAGATTTGCCAAATCTACTCATGTTTGCATAATCTTGTAATACATCTGTCCGCGTAATGTATGGTGGTTGAGATATCGTACCAGCAACTACTACTCTGTCCACCTGATCAAATGAATCAATGCCACTCAATCGCAATGTCTCCTCAAGTGCTTGTACAGGAGTGCCACCTTGATTTTTCAAACGCGACAAACGTTCTTCCTGAAACGCAGCTATCACCTTACCATTATGTATGGCTGCAACACTAGCGTTATGACCATCATGTATACCTATTACGTTCATATCTATACCACCCTGCGATTATTAATTACACTACTCATCAGTGAACCCAACACACTAGTACAAACTACAGTATTGAAATCAGCAATAATCGTTTCTCTAGCTTTGCGCCCCAATCTGTGTCGGAGTGAAGAATTGTCGATTAACTGCAACAACACTTCAGATAGACCATCAGGATCTCGTTCACTTATGACAATCCCATTTACTGAATGCTCTACTATCTCTGGCAATGAACCAACATCTGTGGTCACCACCGGCAAACCAACAGACATAGCTTCCACTATCGATGAAGGTATTCCATCTTCAACCACTGATACGAATTTACCTGGATGATCTCCTTGACCACCAAGAATACGCACGCAGGGTAATACAAAAATCCAAGCCTCAGCCAATAGTTGCACTATATCTACAGACGTCAATGCACCATGCAAGGTTATATATTCTTCAAGTCGGCCATTGAGGATCTGACTTTCTAGTTGATCATAGACTGGCCCATCACCAATAATATTACAATGAAACTGCAATTCTTTATCACGAAGTACAGAACAAGCCCTTACTAAATCATCAAGACCTTTAGATTCAACTAGTCTAGTAACCGCAATCAATGTCGGTACATTAGATTGAGATTCCATATTCGGTTTAAAATACTCAGTATTCACTCCTGGGTGCACAATATGAGCACTCACCGTACTCGTATCAGTAAGAATATAGGATTTAATTGCCTCCAAAGCTCTTTCATTTTCTGCTACTACAAAGCTAGCTAGATTTATCTTGTTCTGCAGAAGTGGATAATTTCCAGTAACATCATTCGAATGACCGGTGAAACTAAATCCAACATTAAGAAACTGTGACAAAAAGATTGCAACATCTACAGTACGACCAGAAAAATGTGCATGCAAATGCTGAACACCTCGTGATTTTGCATTAGCATAGAAATAACCTGCTTTCATAAAAGCATAAATAGCACGTGAAAGAGAATACCAAGATGTCCCATAGGTGCGCAACAAAAATAGTATCGATTGAAAGTAAACTTTTGGGCGATTGAAAAGTATCCGAATATGTGATTGTAACATCTTAAAAGACAATATATTACGGTTAAGACAATAATGTGTATTAACAAGACTCTGATCTAATTCTGCTGCATAATGCACAGCAGACTCCTTATGTAAGGCAAACACCGAGACCTCCCAACCATGCTGGATCAAACCTGAAATTTCACGTTCAAGAAAAGTCATTACTCCCGGAAAACCCTCGGTAATATAGCCGATAACATTGTTTGAACGCATTTGATCAATACTAATTATCTAAACTCCCATACAGATATATTTATGTAGTGTTGAAGTACCTAATTTTTCTATACCAATACCGTATAGCATCTGATCTTTTAGCTATCCGCTTAATTGAACTGTAACAACGTTGTATATAAAATGATCGTAAAGCTAGTCTTTTTACAGTACGTAAAAACAACAATACTGGTGCCATAATATATATAATTGGATAAATCCATATATGATATTTGAAAATTATTGAAGACCCTCCCTGAAGGGCAAAAATATACATCGGTAGACTAGCACTCCATTGTCTCGATATACCACTTCTCCAAGCTCTTAAACTCGCATATGCAGTATGACACCTAATTAAATGCTCTAGCTTACTATATTGCGTATGTGTCAATTTCAATTTACACCCTATTTCACCTAACATTTCAATCAAATGCTGACAATACTCCTTAGTCACCTTTGGAGAAGAGCACATATCCCAAAATTCGGCTCCCAATATCGATTCGCAGGTCATTAACAAACGTAATGGTCTTATAGCATCTTCATCAACAAAGGCCTTCATAAAACGCTCCAATGCAAATATCAGATTATCACTTTGAATATTAGCTTTGCTTACTGATTGTTGACCCACATGAATACGGTAACGCGTTAATGGTTCGGGTATCACCCGAGCTTCATAACCTGCTAATGCCAGTCTACGCCATAAATCCTGATCTTCGCAATAAGGAAGTGATTCGTCATAACCATTCACACTCATTACTGCATCGCGCCTAAACATTACTGAAGGATGATAGAGTGGCAAAGAATTAGTCAAGCTAGTAAACAAATAGTCTGCAGGATCATCCACTTTGCCTCGCCATAAGTCGATCTCATGACCATTATCATCGACTTTAGACATCCAGGTACCCACCACTGCAAGTCTATGTTCTGACTCCATCAAATCAACCTGTCTATGCAATCGCGTTGCAAGACTGCTGTCATCTTGATCAAGTCTAGCAATATATTTCCCCCGAGCCAAATCTAACCCTATATTCTGACATCGCACCTGACCTACATTTGACTCGTTTTGAACAAAACGAATCCGCTTATCTGAGTATGATAAAATCTCATTTGCTGATTCGTCAGTACTAGCATCATCTATAATGAGAAACTCAAAATCCTCAAATGTTTGTTTGAGGATACTGTCGATAGCTTCCCTTAAATACCTTGTGCCGTTATATACAGGCATCAATACTGTAACTATAGTCATAATCTAATTACATAATGTAAAATAGGTTTATTGTCACAACAGAATTGGCAGCAACTCACTTATAACATAGTCCTGCAAAGCCTCTTCCCAAGGCCGCATCCAATCACATCCCAAAAGTTCCAGTTTGTAGTTACGGAGTGCTTCCATCCTTATACGAGGAGCTGGGGATGGAAAATGCTCCGACGATACAGACTCAATTTCTAGATCGGGATATTCTAGAACATCTCGCAAAACCTCTGAGATTTGGTAACGAGAAGCTATGCCTGGGTTTACCATATGATATAAACCATAATAGCCTGTATCAACTAGTTTAGAGATACCATTTAGTAAATCACGGGCATAAGTAGGACTACCGTACTTGTCGTTTACGGCTTTCAAAGACGAATCTCCATCAACAATCATGCTAGCTATCTTGCCAACAAATTTTTTGTCTTTAGCGCCACCTCCAATCATCCATCCAGCACGTACTATGTAATATCTATTCAACAAGGAGGTGACAATTCGCTCACCAGCTAATTTAGATTCACCATAAACATTCATAGGACCAGGATTGTCAAACTCGTTATATTCTGTTTCCTTTTTACCTGAAAATACATTTCCAGTGCTAATGTACACTAGCAATGCATTCGTTTCCTGACAAGCCAAAGCAACATTCTGAGTACCAATTGAGTTCACAGAATGTGCCCAATCAGGCTCCAACTGACAACGATCAACATCTGTAGCCGCTGCTAAATGCAGTACCAAATCTGGCTTTATCTTTTGGAATTCATCCATAACTGCAGCAGGATCCCTTATATCAAGGTAAACACAATCCTCACTCAGATCCACCAAATCTGTCAGATACAAATCATGGTCAGAAAATACATCGTTGACATAGCTGCCTACCATTCCATCAGCACCAGTCACAAGAATTCGCTTATTTTTCACTGATCTCCTCACTTACTATGAATGTCTCTAAAGATGTAGGTGTAACAGTTGCAAACACAGTTTTCATAGATTCCTTTATGTTTGACAACCAATCGAGATAATCATCACCAGACCTCATAAGTATTTTCTGTGTTTCAACACTTAAATCCCGGTGCGTAACAGCAGCACAACGTAAATGTGCAAACATTCGCAGATCATCCAAATCGATAAAAGTCTCTGGAACCACAGATAAAACCGGAATCCCCATAGACAGAGCCTCCAAACATACTGAAGTAGATGAATAAATTAGCAAATCAACTTGTGGGAGAAGTTTTGAAACGGACTCTTCCACAATACGAAAATGTTGGGGTATCTGCCCATTAAACACAGAGTCATAATGTGTATCATCAATATGCAAATGAGGATGAATTTTGATCCATATCCTTTTGTCTGTATCTTTGCCAAACGCCAAGTATATATTCCGCAAGACTTCTAGAGTAAGATTTTCACCCGCATTTGATGTAACTAAAATTATGGATTTATCATTATCTCGATAGCTTGGATCCACCATTGTAGGCAAAGGGTCAAATCTCAGTGCACCTCCAATACATACAGACTTGTAACCTCGCCTCAACAATTCTTCCGCCCATACAGATCCAGTACATATCACTTGATCTGGTAACACACTGGTCTGTAATTCAAATGCTTTCGGTGAATAACAATGGTAATTCCAGTTAAGTGTCGTGTGTTGATACCCAATAAGTTCATCAGCAACATCAAATTGGCGCATACCCAAATAAAGAGCCTTCTCCCAAATATGATTCTCAAAAGTCCCTAAAACCTTGTCAAATCGCCTATTATCTTTGCTCAATCTTACAGCAAAAGCATAGTATAAATAAGCAGCGCTTGTCCTAGATGACCATGCCTGACTCAATCGCTCCTCGGCAACCAATGGTTGAACACAATACGACCTAAATTGAGGCACACGTTTAGGAAGCCAACAAAAAATTAACGGAAAAAATATTGCTTTCAGAATATCAATGAATTGCAAATAAAGATGTGACGGAAATAACAGTCCCGACTCTGACAGGGGCTTCAGTAAATCATAGAGTGCTGACTTCCTAGCAACAATAGTAAGAGGAAGGAAAAAATATTTAACATCATATCCTTTTGCCTGCAAATAATCCGGCAGTACACCAAAAAACCTATCGACAAACTCCCCATGATCATTGACACTATCATCCCTAAGCCAAGAATGAAGTAATACAGTGCCTTTATAATCACCAACTACTAAGTCTCCTTGAGACTGTCTGTCACACAATGCGCGACTTACTCTGCACAAGACCAACCAACTTCTAATTAATGCTACACGCGACCACAGTCCATAAATCATACTAGCACAAGATTTTCTAACCGAATTTAAAGCTGATGACCATCTATCAATCTCAATCAATTCTAAATTAGCACCCTTAGCGCACAAACTCAAAGCACGGCGCAATCCGTGACTCTCCACTACAATCAGCCAATTTGTCGTGGAAGACTTTTTTACCTTGTCTATTATTATTTTCAAATAACAAATATGAAAATATAGAGGCGACACAAATGGATTCTTTTCCGATATTTGCCCAATCCACCAACCCAAAGAATTATAAGTCTTCCCTAAGTCATCTATCCATTCATTAAAGTCCTCCGACAAATCATCTGCTGCTTGTTGTAATTCATTAGCCATATTAATGCGTATCTGTGCTGCACCAAGCTGTTTTTCCCAATGAATTCTCGACCTAATGTCATGGCCTGCATATATCCAGTTGTAAGCAGTTTGCGACTGCATAAAACGATTTATTATGGAAGGACTAGATTTAGCAGAGACTAATATCAATTTACTCACAATTGTAGTTACATATAGTGCATCTAATGTTATTTGCCAGATGTGCGCAAATCAATCAGGATCAAATAACTCTGTAAATAGTAGTTTAATCTAGACATCATCTTTAGTAATATTATTGTTAGATGCATACACCTTATAAGACCATTTATGACGACCTGGTGACAAATCAATGCTCCCGCCAGCACCGAGAATAAGAGCAAGTCCGGCAGCCACATCCCACAACATAATATCCTCTTCAATATATGAATCTACCCTACCACAAGCAACATAAGCTAACGACAGAGCAGCAGAACCCATAAGCCTGATCTTCTTGTAATCAGATATATGCTTCACAAAATCTGAAAGGCTTCGGTTTGAAAAATCTGTGTTTACCGGAAAACCAGTACACAATATAGCATCTTGGATATTGCTTGTATCACTGACCTTAATATGTTTGCCATCAAGAGAAGCACTACTGTTAGCTACACCGGAAAAGATCTCTCCGCGATTAAAATCATACACAACACCAAGAATAGGATCACTTCCACTCCAAAGCCCTATTGATATACAACACATAGGCATATATCTCGAAAAATTCACGCTTCCATCCAATGGATCCACCACCCAAAAAGGATCGTTAGATGCAGGCTTTGATGAGTTTTGCACCAAACCTGTCTCCTCGGTCAATATAGAATAATCCGATTGTGAACTTAAAACATCTAGAATTATTTTTTCTGATTCCCTATCAGCTAGAAGTTTACTATCTCTAAGCAAATGCTTTTCAACCAAACGAGATTCAGGAGGACAGCTTACCAAGAATTGGCCAGCCTCGCTTGCAGCATGCTTGGCAATTTCCAACAAATCATTCGACTGGTCTTTTAATTCTTCCATCAACTATGTGTGAAAATAGATATGTTACAAATCCATGTAGCGTCTAGTAATATTGTCTGCTTTCAAGCGTTCTTCCACAACTAGCCTATCCATTTCTGTATCCACACCAAACGTCTGAAACTCAGTTTCCATAACATGCACGGGCAAATCATGGTCGATTGCTCTTAGCAAATCAATTCCTTCCTGTAATTCAAGTGGACCAGGATTTAGCTCGGTCAATCTGATACAAAATTCCGACCTAAAACCTAATATTGGCACTTGCCTCATAACGGGATAACTACGTACATTTACCAGAGCCGATGGAATCGGATATCGAGAAAAATAAACCGCTCGATTTTTCAAATTGGACACTACTTTGACGGTATTAGGTGACTGCATTTCCTCTTCAGATGTAAGCTCTGCAATTGGATTAATACATTGATAAGTAGGGTTGTTATCAAGTTCATTTACGACATCCTGTATAAGTTGTGGGTGCACCAATGGCTCATCACCCTGTATATTCAATATAGTTTGGCATTCTACCTTGGTTGCTACTTCTGCAACTCTATCATTTGATCTCTCGTGGGACGAGGAAGTCATTACAACCTCTGCACCAAAAGACTCTGATACTTCGCGAATCTCATCGTCACATGTTGCTACTATGATTCGATCGAGCACTCCACTTAACTTGGCACGTTGCCACACATGAAATACCATCGGATATCCTAATATTGAAACAATGGGTTTGCCGGGAAATCGGCTAGATCCCATTCGGGCTGGAATTACACCAATTACATCACTGGACATATGTTCACCTTATTCATATTCTGGTATTGTCTCACTCAAGTCATACTTTGCACGCCACTCTTCATCAGCACAATAGATTCGAAAAACAAGATGCATGGTATTTAAAGCATCAATGGATGAACCATACTTAATTGGTTTCCCATCTACAACTGCATCAGCAAACTCAGCTATTTCATCCCGCCAAGAATTATCTTGACTATAGTTAGTAACAACTTCACGCGGCTCTCCTCTATCATCTTCACCAGAATAAACTACTGACATTGTTTCGGCACCATAGCTTTTTGATCCAGACAGAATCCCAGACAATATTATCATTCCCTGAGCTAATGTTATTTCCAAACGAAATCGATGGCGCCATTCGGTAGCTGAAGAATGTAACATTGCTACTATCCCATCATCGGTACGCATCAAAGCATAGGCATTATCCTCAACATCGTGTTTCCAATAACTATTGGAAACAACACTGTAGACGTCAGAAAATTCTCCTGCAAATAGTCGCATCATATCTACCATATGGATGCCTTGATCTAATAAAATGCCTCCACCAGCTAAAGTACGTTTCGTCCGCCATTGAGAAGATTGGGAATCGAAACTCAGCAATTTAGATTTTCCATACACTCCTCTCATATTAATTATTCGTCCTAGCTTCTGTTCTCTCACAATATCAAAAGCATCTCGAACGGAATCATGGTAACGATGATTGAAACCGTACTTAAGCGTAAGATCAGGATGTCTCCTTTCACATTCAATGACCTTAGCAATGTCGCTTAAGTCACGACCAGGTGGCTTTTCACAAAACACATGAACTCCCTGACTTAGACCTGATATGGTCACTTCAGGTGCTATATCATTAGTCATGCAAACAAACAAAACGTCAATATCTTCGGACAACAAATCCTCATAGTTAGTGTAATATCTCACACCATCCTTCGGAGCATCATTGTCAAGAAAGGTCCTGTCGCACACAGCAATAGTCTGTAAACTGTGGTGCTGGTCGATAAATAACCGCCGACGCTTCCCAACCACTCCATATCCCGCTATCCCGACCTTTAATTTGTTTACCATATTGCTTTCCAGAAGAATATTAATTGACGATAGTATCTGACTACTACACTCTAATACAATGATTCCAAGATATTTGAAAAGACGAGCTACAAGCCTCGTACAAAAATACTGTTCACAGAGTTCTCGAAATTAGTGCCTTTTAGAGAAGCACTGGAATGCAATTCAAAATCTTTTACTTGCACAAAATCTTCTTCTACTAATTTTTGCACAATAGGACTGCGCGCAATATCATCACTAGAAACCTCTACCAATACCGACTTCAGGCGTCTATCTGATAAAGTTTGTGAACCCCCTGATATAATCTTTTCCTCAAGTCCATCCACATCAATCTTTATATGATCGGGAAAATCGAGACCCCATTCTTGCCACAAGTGATCTAGTGATACACCCATCATCCCTTGCACATGGAATGGTTGGAAAGATTCATTACGATAATCTTCTGCCACTCCAAAACTATGTAAAGCAGAACCAGCAGTTAGATTATGATCAACAGTAACTTCTTCAAAATTGTTAGGGTGCAAATAAAACTTATCAAAGTTAACCTCATCGGTTAATGCTAAACAACAAGGTACAATTTTTCCCGTCAGTTTATTAAGATGTATGTTTACATTCAACTTCGCATAATTAAGCGCTTCCGGCTCAAACGCAAATATTTTACAGTTTCCCTCTAAATGTTTCGCTGCAAATAAAGAGTACAAACCAATATTAGCTCCTACATCATATATTACATCGCCATGGGTAAAATAACGTTCAATCCAGTCTAGGGTCTCAGGCTCTTTAGAGATATAGGTTATAGCTCTATACTGTTCAATGTTTGAATCAACATCAAGTAAGATAATATGATTTCTAACATTACACGAATATATCTTGGAAAGACTGATGACGCGCTTCGCTACGTTGACAACAATTCTCTTAAGTACTCTAAATATCCTATCTAACAATTGAACACTCCCTATTCGATTAATGTAGTACCAACTAGTAAACTAAAAGACAAGTATGTGTCATATGGATATATATTGTGATTAATCAATGCTGTTTCAGTCCACTCGTTCAGCTACAACACGAACATGAGAGGAAAGCAAGTGTTTCTGTAAGAATCTCTGGAAATCTTCGTTAGTCTGCCCATTGTCTTTAGACATCAATATATTCACAAAACGAGATCTTTCTATGCCTTCATTCTGCTGATAAGCATTTAGAACTATATCTAAATCTAACTTGCCAGGTGTTTCGATCTTTAACACTCGGTAACCACCTCTTTGCATAAGACGTCTTATGCCATCAACTGACATGATATTAAGATGATGAGGAGGTGTTAGACTCTTGCTGTTTTCCCACAAAATCTGTATATCGAAGCCTGTAACCGTCAGAGTAGTCAAAAGCAAACGACCGCCTATGCCAAGTCCATTCCGAATACTTGCCAAGAATTTACAAGGATTATATACATGCTCCAAAACCTCAAAGCATGTTGCTACATGAGCATTCACATCATTTGGCTGCAAGTCTTCAGCAGATTTGTTTATAATTTCAAACCCCCGCCGAATACACATAGAAGCAAAATCTTTGTTTGGTTCTATTCCAATAACTCGAGTGAATCTACCCGTGGCTTGCGCTTCATCAAGCAACATACCATATCCACTACCTACATCGACCAAAACCAGATTGGAACTATTATCATGATTTTGCTCACTAATCTTTAGAGCTAATTGAGCCCTGGGTTGAAACATCAATTTACGGCGTGCTTTAACTGTTTTATGATAAAAATGACTTGCCCAAAATTCAACGGATTTAGACGTTTGGTAAAAACTTTCTAACTGCAAAATATTCGGTCGCGGCGAGCAATAAAGCGAGTCGCAGTTTGTACAAATCAAATAACGAAATCCATATTTGATAAGTCCTTCTTCTGAATCATTACTATCACATGCAGGACAACTGACTTCTACAAATGCTGTCTTGTCACTGAAAAAAGACTCAATATCGCTAATCGAGAGTTCTATAAATTTATTAAAAAGATCAAGAGGTCGTATATCGGCCTCTTTCATAGCTATTCTCCCCCTGCTACCGGCACAATTGCACCAGTCATGTAAGTGTTGAGAGGGGATACAAGAAATGCTACAACTTCTGCAATCTCGCTAGGTTCCGCTGCCCTACCTATAGGAATCAATGACTCTCTTGCGGAAAGATCATCCCGCCCAATACGCTGTTGTGCGGAAGTTTTTGTTACTCCTGCACGTATCACATTTACTAGAACGCCCGAAGTAGATGCGTGCTTAGACAATGCCAACATTCCGGCTTCAAGAGCAGCTTTAGAAGCCATATAGTGTGCCATCTGTGGTGAACCTGAATATTTGACTGCAATACTACTTATGCTTGCTATACGCCCATAACCTTCATGATTCATCTTCTGCAAAACCTTCTGCGCCAATAGAAATGGGGCAATAAAATTGACCTGCATTGCTTTGATTAAATCTTTTTCAGATATATCATGTATAGATTCCACCGGCTCAATTAATGCAGCATTATTTATGAGGATGTCAATCTTATTTTTCCACGACCACACATCATCGAACAATTCTTGAACACTGTGTGTATCTGTAAAATCTGCCCGTGCCAAGTAACATATATTGTCGCCATATAAGTTTTGCAATTGAAGCACTCTTTCTTCACTGTTATGATAATGAAGAGCAACCCTTGCACCAGCTTGTATCAACCGCTCCACAACAGCAGAACCAATTCCACCGCCAGCACCCGTAACTAAAGCTGTTTTTCCCTTGAGAGATAATTCATTTTTCATAAATAACAACCTTATGTTTCAAAAATCAGTCTATATCAGTCGCCACTGCAAACAAAGTATCACACAACCAATGTCTATTAAGCGCAGCTGAGTAAGAACTTTCTAATTCGGAGGAAAAGAAATCTGTATAACGTCCCATACCTCCTGGCCTACCTTCCATCATCCAAACCATATGGTTAGAGAGGTCATAACGTTGTGCAGGAAATACATCGACTTCCAAACCTGAACGAACAATTACATCAGTCAATGTTCGTCGAGAAAATACATGATAATGGACTTTTTGCCAATAAAATGGTCCAAAATTAGGTATATCGTATCGTGACAGCAATACATCATCAACATTAGGCACCTCAATAAGTATCCTTCCACCCTTACGAAGTCTTGCTTGCAGTTGACTTAGGTACCCTACTGGATCACGTAAATGTTCAAGCACATAGTAAATAGCAATAACATCAAATTTTCTGTCATCTAGATAGTCTAAAGACTCTACAGTGTGAATGCCTCGTTTCAAAGCATAGTCTCTGTAAGCCATACTTGGCTCTACACCAACAACTGAACTTACATAACCGGACAAATCATCCAAAAAGTAACCGGTAGAACTCCCAATTTCAAGTAGAGAATCATCGTTTGATAAGTAAGGACGTACAAGCGGTAAGCGACGCTCACCTTCAGCCTGATATGACCTAAAATGCGCCTCTGGACTCTCCCAGCCAGGACCAGAGCGACCCTCCATATAATCCTCAAATTCGGATACGTAGAAAGCATTTTCTTCTTCTTCCGTCATTATCGGAAACAAATATACCAACTCACAATTTTGACATCGGTAAACTGCTGAGTCAGGATCGCCAGACACAGTTGAACTAATCAACGTATGTTCAATTGAACCACATACCCTACATAAAATTGTGTTTGTATTTGCGCTCATCTAATTTGCCAACTTTGCTGAATTATTATTACTCTCTAAATATTCAACCTTGATTATTGTACTCTGTACGAGCCCAGTCAACCATTAATCTCAACCCATCATCAAGACTAGTCTGTGGCTGCCACCCAAGATCATGCACCGTATTACTTATGTCAGCATAAAGCCCAAACTGGTCAGACAAATTACCTTCCAGTTCACGAATTGGATAATCACTAGAAAGATTGAGTGCACTTATTAGGGAAGACAACAGATCCCTCACACTAGTTCCATGACCTGAGCCGACGTTATATGATTGCTTAGGTGTATGAGGCATATCTAATGCACTCACCCATGCATCTACTACATCTTCAACATAAACAAAATCTCGGAAACGCTCTAGTGAACCAGTTACCGGCACTTCAACTCCGCGGAGCATGTAAGATAAGAAGATACTAACCATACCCTGTTTAACATTACCCAAATCCTGACCCGGTCCATATACGCTAAACATACGAAAACAAGTCACATTCAAACCATCTACGCCAGCCAAACGCAGAAGATGTTCGGATGTTAGCTTTGATACGCCGTAGTAAGACCTGGGTACACACAATTCATCCTCAGAAACTGGAGACTTATCAGAGTTACCATAAGCAACCATCGAACTAGCATACAAGAAGCGTGATATTCCCTGATCAATACACCAACGAGATAATAACAAGGTAGACATAGCATTAGTTTGTAAATCATATAAAGGGTTTGCAGCTGATAATGCTCCGGCAGATTGTGCAGCCAGATGACATACTGCATCATAATTTCCATTAGGTAGTTTTGTAATGAAATCAGTTTCTGAAAGGTCAATTTCCATACAATTTGTGCCTGGTGGAACATTGTCACGATTACCACTAGAAAAATTGTCGATTAATACAACTTCATGACCTAAATTTAACAAACGTTTAACCAAGTGCGACCCAATAAACCCGGCTCCGCCAGTCACTATAATTTTCATAATTATTCTGGAAGCACTGTATATTCATCCGAAAGATCCTGATCTGGTTGACCAAGCTTTCTAGAGGTGACTTCCTCCTGCAAATATACTTCGCGATTGTCCTCAGCCGATCGGTAAATAGCATTCAACAATCTAATTGCACTGACCCCATCTTCGAAAGAAATCGGATGAGGTATCCCTTCCTTAATTTCAGCAACCACATCCTTTAGAAGTGGTATATGACCAGTGCCATACGCATGACTAAAATCTTCCGAATGTAATTCTGCAGCCTCCGGATCAGATGTATACATACTCAGCACATTGGCAGCAATTCCAGTGATAACTGACATTCCATGTTCGGAAAGGATTGAAATAGATGCCTCTTCAAGTTGTTCTTCATATACAATGTCTGGACGAGCAGCAGTAGTGACCTCGATAGCTCCTAATGCACCGCTTTCGAACTTTAGAATCGCCACCGCTGTATCTTCCACTTCCACATCAACAAGTTGAGTTGCAATATTTGCTACCACAGATTTAACATCTCCAAGCAAATATTGCAATAAATCAAGAAAATGTATGCCTTGTGTCACCAATGTGCCTCCATCCATTGCCCAAGTTCCCCTCCAGGATGAAAGATTATAGTATCTCTGGGGTCTACACCATCTCTGCCGCACAGTTCCCAATGCAACTTTGCCCAACTTTCCAGACATTAAATCAGCACGCACTTTACGAACAGCCTTATTGTATCTATTCTGATATATCGGAAATATCTTTACACCAGCATTATCAGCTGCAATCTTCATTCTTTCCAAATCGTCCCAGGCTAATGCCAAAGGCTTTTCGACCACCACATGTTTGCTGTAACGATTAATAACATCAATAGCATGAGAAGGGTGCATACCATTTGGAGTAAGAATGCACACAACATCAATGTTTTCCTGTTGAAGCATAGTATGATAATTGGAATACACTGGAACACCATATTTTTCCTGAAATTCCTGGCGTCTCTCAGGCAAAAGATCGCATACGGCGGTCAATTCAGCATCTGACATTTTAGTGATAGGGTCAGCATGAAAATTAGCGATGCGACCACAACCAATGATTGCAAATCGAACAGGTGTCATTCTTGCATTTTTCCTATTTTTGTTTATCAAGTGACTCTAAGAGATTCTCTACAGATTCTATTTCCATTGCCAACTTTGCATCTTTGGCATATGAGCCAAGATGTGGTGTCAGAACAACATTCTCAATCTCAGTAAGTGGGCCACTATAAGGTTCCTGACTGTAAACATCTAGAGCTGCACCTTTCAGAGTTTCATTCTTCAATGCTGTAACTAGTGCATCCTCATCAACTATACCACCCCGAGCCATGTTCACCAACATCGAACCCGGACGCATAGAGGCTAATTCCTTTGCTCCAATTAGAGTAGTATTATCATCTAAACTAGACACATGTATGCACAATATCTCACTCTCTAAAAGCAAATCGTTGAAATCAACCAACCGCACATTGTACTTATCTGACCAATCCACATCTGGCACCAAATCGTGACCTAAAACTGTACAACCCATAGCAATCATAAGTTGTGCAACCTCCCTACCAATACGACCGAGACCCAATATGCCTAATACCCGACCTTGAATCAGTTGACCAATCTCTTTGCGCCAGATTCCCTGACGCATATTTCTGTCAGCCATTGGAATGTTTCTTAGCAATGCCATAACCATAGCCAAAGTCAGCTCTGCAGCAGCACGGGTCGGTCCATAAGGCGTACTTCTTACCACGATCCCTTTCTGCTTAGCAGCTTCTAAGTCGATGTTATCCACTCCACTACCAAGACGACTCACAACACGTAAATTCGGAAAACAGGACAAAGTATCTGCATCTAACTTTTCTAATCCGGCAATTATGCCAACACAATCACTACCAAGCGAAATAACTTCTTCGCGACTTAAACGCCTCTTCTTGGAATTGAATTGTATGTCCAAACCACTTGCTTGAAGTAATTGCAATGGTTCAGATCCACATTCACCAAATGATGAAGGAGTAACAAGAATTCTCATGTTGAACATTCTCTAATAGCAGATTTTAGTAAATTGGCTACCCTTAAGGCACCTTGTCCATCAAATAGTTGTTGGCCTACACTACTCATATTAGAACGAAGCTGGTAATCTGATAATAGTAAGTGAACTGAATCGGCTATAGTCGATATCACACTGTTGTTAGAACCATCACAAATAGTATGAAGATAGCCTAACTCAACCAATGATTCCAACTGTTTTTTTTGATTGCGAGCAACCTCAATTGGAACAGTTGGACAACCAACACAGAGCAATTCGTACAACGTCTGACCGCCCGCCGAAATAGCAAGATCCGCTTGCATCATAAGTTCTTGTATTGCATCAGGAGAATGAAACAAATTAATTACATGTCTTGATTTGTCGATAACTTGCCTGACATTATTTTCATTGTTAGCAAAAGGCCCTATTATTGCATTGATAACAAAATCATCTTGCATGTCATCCAACATGCTCAATATACCTGGCATAAGTTCCAATGAATCTGACCCACCAAGAACCACAAGTATATTATGAACTGTTGGATGCACAACAAAATTAGATTTGTCCGAGAATTCTTCTCGTAACATCAGATATTGAGGTCCTAACAGAAACAGAGTATCCATGGGGGTCGGCAAGTAAGACAAATCATTAGCATTCAAATTGCCATTGACCACCACCTGGCACTGATAGGAATAACCTGCCGTGTCGTCAATAACACAAGTCACCAAGTCATTGTTGCTAACCCTAGATATATATTCAGAATTTGCCATATACGAATCCACCACTATAGCGTCACATTCACTTTCAAAAGCTAAATCAACAGTAAAAGCACTGTCTTGTTCATTCCACAAATCAGATATTGTTAATTCACACACTTCGAACCCAAAACGTTGTATTCTAGTTATAGCTTCTAAATGATCGTATGCAAGAAAAACAGATTCTACATCAATAGATTCAAGCGCTTGTGCCAATGATATACATCTCTGTAAATGACCCAACCCAATAGTTGGATCTGCATCAACTCTAAAAAGTATGTTAGTCACAATATTAACGAATAGAACGAATCAACTCAAAAGCCTCAGCATATTCCACTCCTACAACCGAACCCCAATTACTTGCAATTGCACGCAAAGCCTCTGGTGACCTTGGATGAGGAAAAGAACGACTTTCACTTTCGTATGTCTGCATAGCTTTAATCTTAACATCTACGGTGTCAGTAATATCCACAAAGACATTTGGTCTAAATTCAGGTTTGCACATGCTGAAAGACCATTCTGTAGAAGATGGAATTTCAAAAGCATATAAATCACGCACTGGACATCCAGACAAGGGTCTTGTGGCCGTCAAAGTAGCACGAAAAACAACACCATGATCAATATTTAAGTCACCTGGATGATGAGTATATATCACTGAAGGCTCAATATCTGAAACTAATTTCTCTACAATCTTAACGACATCTAGCATAGGTAATGTATCAAAACGATTGTCTGGCAAACCAAAATTATAAACTTGCTTGGCACCAATCAGATCTGACACTTTCTGACTGTCGCTCACCAATCTCTCCACTTTAGATTGATCAGCTTGATCACGTTCCTGATAACGAGATGTAGCTCCTTCACCCAATATAGCTATATGTACTTCCCGTCCTTCCTGCACCAAACTTGCTATAGTTCCCCAACAACCAAGTACTTCATCATCTGGATGAGCAGCCACTACAAGTATATTGTTATTATTTGACATAATACACCGTTACATTATTCATTATCGATTTTAGTCTAAATATTGTTAGTATAAAATATACCAAATTAAACTTGATCACTTCTTTTTTTTATTCATCATTCGCATTTGAGTACAAATGTGGAGACCATCTTGATAAACCCATGTACCCATCACCATAATCAACTACTTCATGCAAAAACCGATGGAACTTAATGGGTTTATATGGTTGCTGCGGAGAACTTATGTTTATGCCAAGAGCATTAAGGATAGACCATTCGGCATCCATAAATCCACATGCAGCTCTAGCTGCAACCAAACTTGAAAAACGCGGGTTGACTTCTAATAGACGTGGTCCCTCTCTGGTAAGTCTAAGTTGCACATTAATACTACCCATAGCACCAATACTCCGCGCAACTTGCATAGCATATTGAGTAACTTCTGGAACTTGATCTAGCTCAGCAAACCACGAACAACCACTATTTATGGGATGAATTTCACGCTTAAATGCTATAGATTCTTCGAACTCATCACATCTAAAAACACCAACCGAATACTCTCCACCATTATCATCTAGGTAAGCTTGCACGAATGGTTCATGCGTATTTTTCAGTGCCTTATCCAAAGAGGCCTGATCTTCGACCTTGCTCACTGAGCGTGAACCACTAGATCTTCTTGGCTTTACGATTACTGGATATCCAGTTTGTTGCAATACCTGGTCTATAGCTTCTCTATCATTGCCATCAGCCCACGGAGACAAAATAACTAAGGAATCTAGATGTTCCGCAGTTGCAAGCTTGTCACTAAAAATACGTAATGTATTCTCTTGTTGACAAATTATAGGTATGGAAATTAGATTGTTGTCTGATCTAACCAAAGTCTGTATTTCCGGATCACTTGCGGGAATAACACAATCCACGTCCATTGTCTTGCATAAATCAGCTATTGCCTTGATATACTCAGCATCAGAAGCCAAGGGTACCTGATGGTACTCCTGAACAAATGCTTGACCATAACATTGAGGTGTAACATCACAACCATATATGTCAAAATCAGTTTCGCTCAATTGAAGTGCCTTGACCAATGATGGCCCCAAGATTCCCCCTAGGGCTGTGACTAATACCTTGTATTTCTTTCTCACCTTTCCAATACCTCAACCAAATACTTTATGTTTGGATCATTTACTTTAGCGGACTCTATAATACTTTTTGTAGGATATGGAATGTTGTGTAGGCTTACACTTGTAGTGCTCAAATCCAGAATAGCACAGCATGCTAGTCCTGAACAATTTCGTGCCTGACCTACCGAACCAGGATTAATGATATGTTTGCCATGAACAAATTTGACTAGCGGATAATGAGTGTGTCCTAACAATATTATATCCGCAGAAACATCAGTAAATCGTTCCCAGTTTTGGTAATCAGGGTAAATCCTACCCTGCAGAAAATCCCATGGTGCACCATGATACATTGCAATTTCTACGCCACACCAATTAATTGAAACTGTCAATGGCAATTCTAGTAAAGGCTCCAATTTGTCATCCGTTACAGTTAACAATGATTTGCTAATAGCAGATCCATACTTATCTTCATAGTGACTTGAAGGAACAATTTGTTTGTTATAGCAATCAATTAATACACTATCATGATTTCCTAGCACACCGACAACATTATCTCGTGGATATAAATCCAGACATTCAGATAGAAAGGGATAATAACCACATAGATCACCTAAAAACGCAAAAGTATCAACTTCAGGCAACAAAAATTCCATAACCGCTTTCATTGCAATATGATTTCCATGTATATCTGATAACAAGCCTATTTTCATGGCTGTATATCTATTGAGTGCGTCTCGTATACACGCTTCATACGAGTTATTCCCTGCTGTATAGTCATAAAACAGTGGTCAAAACGAGCACCTCTCAAACCATCAGTGGGGAATCCACTAACATGCATATCAACATATTCGTGCCTCACTAATTTGGGAGACATAACATACTCAATTGCTTTAATTACATAATTTAGACTAATATCTTCTGGATTAATCATCAATGTTGTTCCAATGGTCCTAGTTTCTAGCATTTTAAGCACCGCACTAGCAACATCTTCCACGTATACATAATTACGTATCGTCTCACCATTACCAGCTATATGCAATTCATCATCTGCAAGTGCAAATTGCAACCATTTTGATATAAGATCATCATGTTGTGGAACGAATCCATATACAAAGCTAGGCCTTACTACCATAAGTCTAAAATGATCGTTTTCTACAAACATACTACACAAAGATTCTCCATGCATCTTGCTCAGAGTATATGGAGACATAACAAATTGCATTTGCTGACTCTGTTCTAAATAACTTACAAAGAAAGTGGAAAAATATAGAAAGGTAGGTGCCGAGCATATTTGTCGAAAGCTCAAAATGTTCCACAAACTGTCAATATTATTTCTATACAATGCATACTGATCTTGATTGTCTGATGTTATTGCGCTCATATCAGCAGCACAATGCACAAACGAATCAAATGTAAGTCCACTATTTAAATCACATAATTGCTCTACACTATTCTTAGATGCTAAATCAACAACCCAAGTCTCCGAAACAGACGAGCAATCCCAAAACTTGTCCACTGGGTTATTTCTAACTATGGCTATTACCTCATGACCAGCAGTGGCTAAAACTTTTGCGCAATATCTTCCAATCAAACCGCCAGCTCCAGTTAGTAAAACGCGCATAGTTCTATGAGCCAATAATCTTGTCTCTGGTTAAGTTGCCAGACATAAGTACTTCCATACTATTAGGACCACAATTAAACAACAAATCAATAATTGAAAGATGTGACTCGAATTCCCCAAAAAGTTGAGAGTATTTAGGATGACAATAGTCTTGGAAAACTACTTTTATATTACTATCTTCGAATTTACTAGCGTCAGCATAATCTCGACCTAATTTCCCGAAAATAAATGTAGACGCATTTAATTTCAAACACATATCTAGCACCAAATCAGATTTCTTAGTCAAGATATTAAGATTAGACATTTTGTGATACTCAACCTTGATGCCGAGCATATCCAAAAAAAACTTCATGCAATGGTCATTTAAGTCACTGAGATATGTCCAATCACGTTGATAAACATCCTCAAGAAAATCAGCATACAGTGAAAAGAAAGGAGCTTTGCTATAGCATGATAGTAAAGACTTCCAATGCTTACTCTGCCACGGCTGATTGTCAACTATTTTTGTTTCCTTAATCTTTAAATTTAGATGATCCTTCCTATAAATTGGAACAGTCAACCAAAAAGCACCATTGGGTCCTTTGATCTTATTTCTATTGTTGAAGTCATTTACCTGATATTGCACATCATCCATATAACAGAATGAGTCTGCGAGACTTATCTTATGAAAAAGTCCTATCCATGGCAAATAAGCTGGCTGCTGCGCGGTCAAAATCATGTTGATCGAAGCACTTTTAGTAAGAGTCTAAAGCTCATCTTTCCATACAAATAACTGTATGGCAGGTAATCGGCGTTTGATCTTGTGTATTATTTGGAATCTATTGAGTCCTTTAACTCTGTTAGACCATCAACTATCCTGATTATTTGATCTTCAGACAGTGAAGGAAAAATAGGGAAAGACAAAGTGTTGGCTGCGACTGACTCAGCACACGGAAAATCCGAAGGAGACAAGTCTAAACATCGATGAAGAAGTTCCTCGGGTATTATCGGCCGAATACACGTTATGCCTTTGTCTAACATCAATTTCTCGGCATTTGCCAGATTTGATCCCAGTTTCAACGCAAACCGATATCCATTAGCCAAGCCAGGGCCCACTGCTGTCTGTCGCATAAAACTATTTTTTTCGCCTAGTGCACTTTCATACCTTCCAGTACAACTAAGACGTTTAGCGATAAAGCCAGACAAACGGTCAAGTTGAGATAAACCTAACGCTGCTTGAAAATCAGTCATTTGAAAATTAAATCGAGGATAATATTCTTTCCCTCCATCGTAATTGCAGTAGTCGCGAACACGCTCAACAAGAGTCGTATCATCCGAGACTACCATGCCTCCATGACCAGTGGTGATCATCTTAGTAGCAAAAAAAGAAAATGTTGCAATGTCTCCTAATCGACCAACATTTTCACCTCTATATTTAGCACCTATAGATTGAGCACAATCTTCAATTACTCTGATACCCAACTCCTTAAACGCCATTGTGTCAGTCGGCACACCAAATGTATGGGTTAGAACCAAAGCGCGCGTATTATCAGTAATTTTCTTGGATACCATATCCACCGTGGGATTAAAGTCAGTATCTGATATATCTAGAATTATTGGTGTAGCTCCTACCAAATGCACGGCATTAAGCAGTGAAGAACAAGCGTAAGTAGGGACTAGAACTTCATCCCCATTACCAATTTCAAGAGCTTTGAAAGCCAAGAACAATGCCGCTGAGCCACTCGACACTGCTGCCCCTCTAAGATGATTTTCCCTGTTATTGTTAGCTAGATATCGACATAATGCATCTTCAAATTTTGATACTAAAGGTCCTTGCGTCAACCACTTAGTACTAATTGCTTCGCTCACTGCCATAGTATCCTCAGGCAAAATACTTGGACAATTGTGGGGAATAACGTTACTCACTACCAATTGTTTCTCCGATTAAATTGTCTGGTAATTCTCCACCATGCCAGATAAAGTCTGTGAGCAATATTGGCTTGCTTCCAGTACCAACGAGAATACCACTGGAAGACTGTTCAATAATTTGGCCAGGTTCGCATATTGTATTTACTCCATTCACAAGCCTTGAACGCCAAACCATCAATTTATAGCCAGAAATAATCGTATAAGCCCCAGGATATGGTCTAGTCAATGCTCTAATAAGATTTTGAATATCGGTATCTTGCATAGACCAGTCAATTAAACCATCTGACGGTTTTCTTGGAGGATAGTAAGTTGCTTGAGATTCATCTTGTGTTTTCCTTATAATATGACCGACACCAATATCATTTATAACTTCAATAAGCATCTTTGGAGCTGCTTCGGAAATTTTATAGGTCAAAGATAAAATATCATCTTCCGGTAAAATCCGAACTCTATCTTGAGCAATTATGTCACCTGTGTCTATCCCAGAATCCAAATAATGCACTGTATAACCCATCCAATCTTCTCCATTAATTAGTGCCCAATTTTCCGGATGAGCCCCTCGATATTTTGGCAATGGAGCCATATGCAGATTAATAGCACCTAATCTAGCAATTTTTAATATATTGTCTGGAATAATATTTCTGTATGAAGAAACAACAATCAAATCTGGCATGACATCTGCAATAGCTGTGATTATTTCTTCACTGGAGTCAATTCGGTTATGTCTAATTAGCTCAACATTATTACTAGATGCCAATTCTGCTACAGATGGATACCACACAAGTTCATGCTTGCGAGGTATATTTGTCACTACCAAATCAGGGATAATTTGGTTGCTAATCATCTCTGTAAGAGAGCAATATCCATATATATGATTTCCAAAAAAAACTATTTTCATTATGTCACTTGTGATCAATCAAATGTGCCCATGACAATGATTCAAATTGTTTTGCGTTTCGCACCACCCGTGCTCCCACCACAACATCTAGATAACGTGGGTGCAAACCCGGTTCAGTATCAGCACAACGAAAAACTCTAACATCATTCTCATTCAAAACATCACCCACTTCTACATCTCGCAAAAAGTATATTCCAGTCCTTGTAGGTTTGTGAAAAGGTAGTTCTGCATCATATATCCCTGCCCTAATATGTCCAAGTAAATTATTGGTATCTGGACCATTAAGAATTCTTTGTTTATATTCATCGTCATTTTCTATTTTTCTAATCTGATCAACCATAGCTATTAACTCGTCCGGCTCAATAGCAAAAAAATGATCTGTTCCTTTGGCACTCCTGTCATATGTAAAATGTTTTTCCACAATATCTGCCCCTATTGCTACGGCAAGACCTGGAGCTGCAATCGGATCAATAGAATGATCAGAGAACCCTACAGGAACTGAGAATGCCTGTTTGTAAAGATGTATGTTTGATAGATGTACCTCATTTATTTCTGTGGGATATGCTGATACACAGTGTAACAAACCTACCTGACTCTCGTCTAAAGCAACTAAAGCTTCTTCTACCTGACCCAATGTATGTACACCAGTACTTATCAATACAGGCAAACCTTGTAATGTTACCTCTCTCAGTAATGGAATATGAGATATAGTAAATGAAGGGATCTTTACGAAATCTACACCGCCTTGAATCATAGCCTGTAAACCAATAAATCCATCAGCAGATGCGCCTAACAATAAACCATTATCATGAGCATATCTCTTTAATTGCGGCACCCATTCATTAGGAATTTCATTCCTACGTATTACCTCAGAAATTTCTTCGTCACCATAAAACACTCCATATTTTGTCTTTGGAGGATAACATTCAGCAGCAAGTGGAATTTGTATTTTGACCGCATCACATTTAGCATTCGCTGCTATATCAATTAGCTGTTTCGCTCTCCACAATTCTCCGTCATGGTTAGAACCTATTTCTGCTATCACAAAACAGTCGGACCCTATGCCAATGGATGTATCAGCTATATCAATTGGGTTAAATGGATTCCTATTAGTCGAAATATCGTTGGATTGCATAACTTACCTTGGTTTATCCCTGATCAACTAGAACTATCACCCGCATAACAAGTTGCATAAATATCCTAAACAAATTTAGTCACAATCAGTAATAGTTTCTGTGATGATCATCGAGCTTGAAATACAGGTCGAATTATTGGACCTTCTAGAAAAGACTCCGGTTGAGTTTCATTAAGCCAACCTGAAATTGTCTTGAGAACATTAGCATATGTGTGAAGAGTTTGCTCTATATGAGCATTACCATGCGATGTGCTCATGTTGTGAGCTCCAAGCGACAAAATGCCTCTCTTATTTAATTCTTGAATGAACAAGGTTCTAATAACTGCACTCTCACAATCAGCAATGTCTGAAAAACGAATAAGAGACCAGCTAGGGTGACCCACACACTTGATACAATCCTGCAAACCAGCTTCGCTAGACATAACATTAAGTCCATCCTGCAGTTTCTTGCCATTAGACTTTATAGTCTCCAAAGCGTCAGTAGTTTTAAGAATATCTATTACTTTGAGTGCGGCAGCAATGGATGCTATTTCTCCGCCCATCGTAAAGCTAAAAAATATTTCTTCAAACACAGTCATTACTTCTGCTTTTCCAAGAATACATGATATGGGAAACCCATTCCCCATAGCTTTGCCGAAACAGGCTAAATCAGGAATAACCCCGTAAAACTTTTGTGCACCGCCCAAACCAAAATGAAATCCGCTACAAATCTCATCAAAAATTAGCAACGCACCGTGAAGTTGCGTTAACTCCTTTACACCCTCTAAGTAACCTGGGTCTGGCTCTACAAAGTTGACAGGCTCCATGATGACTGCCGCAAATTCCCCAGGATGTTTTTCTAATAATGTAGACAATGAGTCCAAGTCATTGTAGTCGAACTTCTGTGTAAGAGATTGAACCACTTCAGGAACTCCTGAATTGCGGGTTGTAGTTCCGACATACCAATCTTGCCAGCCATGATAACCACAGCAAGCTATTCTATCTCTACCCGTAAAAGCTCGAGCAGCCCGTACTGCACCAGATGTAGCATCAGAACCATTCTTACCAAAACGAACCATTTCAGCACAAGGAACCAAATCCACAAGCTGTTCCGCTAACTCTATTTCTAATGGATGCGGCAGTGAAAAACTATGTCCTTCAGCAATTTGCTGAGTTACAGCTAAATTTACTTCATGGTTTGCATAACCAAGTATGTTTGGCAATAATCCTTGCACATAATCAATATATTCGTTACCATCAACATCCCAAACCAGACAACCTGCACCACTCTTAAGAAATACAGGTGATACGCCCTGAACATACTGTGTGTAACCTTTACTAAAGGTTTGTGAACTACCTGGAATTGTTTTATTTGATCTAGCAAACCACTTTTCTGATTGATCCAAACACAGTCTTGGTGCCGCTTTTGCTATTGCTTGAGAATACAATGATTTGTAATATCCTTCATTCATAATAGCTCCACTATTACTATTCAAAAGATCTGGTTTCTGATCCAACAATCCTAATATATCATTCATAAGTATTGGTGAACAATCTGTCAAATTATCACAAACACTTCTGACAAAATCCAAATCGCTTTCTTCATCCACAGTCCAACGTAGATTCCTCGAAGATAAATCGACTTCATTTTCTACGTTGTAAACAGAGAATATATCAGAAGTGCGAATATAGGGAGTAACATGTTCACGGTCAGATTGCTTGTTCGCCTCCTTCCATGCACGAGCTAAAGCTTCAAAAGAAAAAACTTCAGTGTCCAAACCATCGGGATAGGTATATCGTAATGTATTTGTAGCATAATCACATCCGCTTTCAAAAAAACTTTTTACTACCGTGTCAATTACGGATGGATCAATTAGAGGACAATCTCCTGTAATTCGAACAATCGGATTAGCATTGTAAAACCTAGCTGCTTGATAATACCTATCCAGTACGTCTAGTTCACTTCCACGAAAGCATTCTACTCCAATACTGGCGCAATATTTGATAATAGAATCATCTAAATAATTATCTGATGTAGCTACAACAATCCGTTTTATTGTTGATGCAGCTTTCACCTGGGCAATGACGTGTCCAAGCATTGGCTTGCCAGAAATATCAGCTAGGATCTTGCCAGGAAGTCTGTTTGAGCCCATCCTAGCTTGAACTATACAAACTATGTTGTCAAAATTGTGGTTAACGACGCTCAAAACAATTTGGTGCTAACCCTCTGTCTTATTAAGTGAGATTGATTTTTTATTTGGCACAGAAAATAAACGTAGAACAATTCCATGATAGTCCGCAATTGCATCATCAGTTACATCTATCCCAAGTGTCACTGAGTTTAATTGTTTGCATCCCAACCTCTGAAAAATTCGACTATAATTCCGGGCAAAAACATATCCATAATTAGCAAACTCTGGTTCCACGGTGACAATATATCTTCTGGAAACTCGAACCATTTCTGAAAAAATCCTTTTGCTTTTAGGATGGACATGCATTAGCACTGCCATAGTGAAAATAACGTCACTACTATCCGTTGTGAGTAATGGTAATTGATGCTCCAGACTTCCAATATGAACGTTAATATTGCTGTATAAATCAGGAAATACACTGCTCATCAATTTCACAGCTTCAGCATTGATCTCCATTCCTGCAAGCCTTGTAAAACCCAACAACCTTAATGTTTCTAGATTAGCACCTGCGTTACATCCTAATTCCAAAACTTTATATTCACTTTGAACATGTGGTTCCCAAAATTTAGCCATAAACTCAATTAGTTCAGTTGATTTTGATGAGTATTGCTGAGGTTCGTTAGAATTATCGTATTGATTAACCTCGGTGCTCCAAAATCTACGACAATCATCCTCGCTCCAAATCCATGCGGGTGAATATCCTTTTTCAATAAGATACTGATTAAATCTACTGGTAAGTAGATTTAATCCAGCAGGCCTGTACATCTCACCGGAAGAATCCAATCGGTCCCTATAAAACATAGAGTGTAAAATTAGTAGGATCTTTGCTTTCAGAAAAGTCAACATATGCTCACTGATTGTCCCATACCACATATAAAGAATTGACCACAATAATCACTCATCTAAAATGAACTTTCAATATATTGAAATTACTTACTAATGTCATAAGTTATAGGTGTACAAAATGTATTTCCAGAATTCACTATCATACATCCTCTAAGGTATGTTCCAGTAAAAAGGATTCAATAGATGTTCTTCCATTAGTCCTAAATCAGAGGCTAAATTCATATCCGTTTCGGATAATGGGCCTAATCTAACAGCATCCAAAGCATGATCGAGTTCATCCTGCGATCTAACGCCTACAAGTATTGAATGCACACCTACCACTCCTAAGCAATATCTAATAGCATATTCCGGTAACTGATCCCATGAAATATCAAATTTACTTCTACAACGATTCACTGCCTCACGTAAAGGCTGCAATTCATATGGTAAATATTTAGCTTGAGGTGTTAAAGCTCCTTTCAACAAAACTGATCTTGCAATAACACCAACATCCGCCGTAATAGCTTCTGGCAAAACTGTATATACCAGTCGTTGGTCAAGCACACTTAAGGGTATCTGAATTACGTCAACTATTCCAGAACAAATAGCCGCAAGCGCATTGTCCGCACCATATACTGTAGCCCCAATACAATTGATCAATCTTTGCTCCTTAGCTTGCTGCAACATACTAATGAATTTACTGTTTTCAAAATCACTTACTTCAGCATTATGAATCTGCAATATATCTAAATATTCACGGTGTAAATTCTGTAAGCTCGACTCTATTGAGTTGGTTATGTCCCAATCATAGTCATTTTGGTCAGACATGCTTTGACTAGATTGCAAACCTGGCACCTTAGTAGCTATGTAACAACTGCCTTGTTCACCCAAAGCTTTACCTACAATAATTTCACTTTCACCATAACTCGGTGCAGTATCAAACAAATTTACCCCTGATGAGATAGCGGATCGCAATAAATTGATAGATTCTTTCTCATCAGGATGTTCAAAATTGTCAGGAGCTCGAAGCCCATACTCCATTCCCAATTCAACTGTACCAATCGACAATACGGAAACAGATAGATTAGTAGAGCCAAGAGTTCTATATTGCATTTTCTACATCACTTCTTGTAATTTTTTTAGTTTATCTGCAGATTTCCTATCACTACATAGTGCCTTCA
>DDZT01000002.1:0-1236 GCA_002346435.1 Anaerolineales bacterium UBA3001 | reverse complement strand
AAAATCAAGGGCGCGCTGTTTTGAATAACCATCATTACGATACAAAACATAATTCTCTAAATAAGATGATGTGTCTGTCTGTCTTAGGCCACTAAGAAAATCTGATCCAGTGTTTGATAATCTTTGCACAGCAGATACAAGTTCGGATTCCGTCTTGCACCACAAACAAGCCCCTTCCAAATCAGCTGCGAAATGTGGCATCAACAAGGTTTGTTGCGGATCACAAAATAATATCAATGGTTTTCCAAATGCAATCGCCTCATTCCAAACTGTGGAAGCTGCGTTATCAGTAATAATTACATCGCTTGTCTCCATTAATTCGTCCAATGTCGAATTTATGTCCACTTTGGTTTCTGTGTATTCACCGCTATCTATCCATCTCACCGTCCCAATTGTTTCTTCATTAGTCCTAAACGGCCTGAATGTAACCTCTATATCATCACTATTATTTAGAATTGTTAAGCACTGCTGCTGCAGCAAGTATCTTCTTGTGTCTTCTCCACGGTTGCGGTGACCAATAGTATTGCCAAAGGATTTCTCTGATATCCATAATACTTTGATACAGTTGTTGTCACCGTGCTTTTCCAAGTTATTGGTCTTGATCCTCTGCTCTATATCTGTTGATCCTACACTCACCAAAGAAGCTTGTTGAGGAAGAATAGGGTTTGGCTGTACCTTTATGCCAGCTCCATAGGTAAGATAATAATCGCAACAACTCCAATCGTTTATGTCTACATAATGGCTCATATGTGTTCCGACAGAACCACCATGTTGAATACCTACTGTTGGAATGCCTCGCTCTTTACATGCACTAGCCATACGTTTGTCTGCCATATGAACTACGCCTTGGAAACATACAACATCCGGAGCGGCCGAGTCCAGCACATTAACAACAACATCATCCATATATCGACACAGTGATAAACTCCGAGCAGCAATCGGTTTTACCACATCAATCAGGTCATCTACTAAATCAAGTCCTCTAAAATGGATTTTGTTATTTTCATGATATTTGTTAGTCCAGCTCTCACATAGCACTGTAACGCTATCGATTTCTTTCCGGTCCAGATGATATGGGTCAAATGTTAGTTCGATCGAAGATTGACCCCCAAATTGATCAAGTTTAGAGTCATACCCCATACACCAGCCATTATGCCCTGAATCGCCGCTCAAATTAGCGTTGTCCGCCCAATTCAGTACATATCCCTGCGTATCCCTGCTTAATGAAGTTATAGC
>DDZT01000037.1:26075-35335 GCA_002346435.1 Anaerolineales bacterium UBA3001 | reverse complement strand
ATCCTGCCAACCACCATCATCCTGCCCACCACCATCATCCTGTCCACCACCCTCCTCACAAAGAGTGTCTCCTGGAGCACAATCAGTTCTGCTTTCCTCAGACTCCTGATCAAATTGGGAAAAGAAATCAAAACCACTACCTTCTCCATCACGAGTTTCATTACCTTCCGATTGACCAAAGAAACCAAAGTCATCATCTTGCTCACCACTTTCATCACGCGGACCACCTGACTCATCATCAAATTCACTTTCAAAGTCTCTATCGTCGCCACCATGGTCTGGACCTCCGGTGAACAAAGTATTCAAGAAATCCATAGATGCTTCGCCGCCAATACCAATATTGGCATCTGGTCCAGGCTCTCCATCCATGCTGATATCATTGCCAAAGCCAGATTGATCTACAGCACCTTTTTGCTCTGAAAATCCACCACCGAAAAAATAATCGAACGCATTGAACGATTCGCCACCACGATGGCTATGAGCATCATCATTAGATATATTCCAAAAGTCCTCTACACCCTGATCACCACCTTGCTCACACAAGGTGTCACCAGGAGCACAATCAGTTTGACTATCCTCCCAATCCTGTGGATCGCCACCACCTTGCTCACAAAGTGTATCTCCAGGAGCACAATCAGTTCTGCTTTCTTCAGAGTCTTCAGCAAATTGATCTTGTTGTTCAGAACTGGCATCACCCGGCATACTTCCTACTTCACCACGAGTTTCATCTTCAGTGCGTCCTTCGAAGTCACTTTCAGGACCAAAACCTTCTTCATCACCAAAACGTGTTCCACCATAATGGTCAACACCACCCCAACCTACATTGAAAGCCTCAGGTAATTCAACACCCGGCGGCAATGAGAAGAAATCCATCTTACCGTATTCGTCGTCACCACCACCTACAAGACTACCTACTGAGGGCCCAAAACTGCCTTTATCATCAAATTGACCATATGACTGCAACTCTCCATCTTCACCTTCAGGACCAAAATCAAAGAATTCATCCGCCGTTCCTCCTATAGTAGGTGCTATAAATATCTCCCCTTCATCTGTGTAAAACTGGGGTGCACCAAGACCTCCACCACCAAAAAACTCGAATTGCTCGAAGCCACCGCCCTCAGAATCATCAAAGTCATCAAAGCTGTGTGCTACTCCATCTTCATGGTCGTAAAATCCTGTAACAGCAAAATTATTCTGTCCAACACTGTCAAAATCCCCGAACGCTTCCGGTCCCTGTCCCCAGGGCACTGTAGCAAACGGATCTTTATATGGATCGCCAGGCATATAGTCAGTTTGCGAATCTTCTGGTCCAAAACCGCCGCCAAATGCCATATTATCAAACTCCATACCACCCATTCGAGCTCCAGTAGCACCAAAGAAATCTAACTCAAATTTACCTTCTTCACCTCGTTCCAGACCCGCACGCTCTGCCGCATCTCCAAAAAATATGTCTTGCATCAAATCGGTAGAAAGAATAAGATCTGACTCGCGCAGACCATGTGCATGTCCATCTTCATCATGCATTAAGATTGGTGGAGGCATCATACCAGCCCATCCTCCAGCATCATCAAATACTGGCTCACTGAACATAGCTACGGTTGAAACATTGCCTAGATCATCAAACATAGCTACATGGAACTGCTCACTCTCCAAAGCAAGCCCATGGGAGAAGAAATCATCATCCCAGGCGGTAGTACGTCCCAACATTTGACGTCCAGTTTCCATGCCCATCTCATCACGCATTACCTGCGCCATCATGTTCATATCGGTAGTCATTGGAGAGCCAAATTCATCGTACACTATCTGAGGGCCATCATCTGAAAATTCATGGTCGTCATGGAAAAAGTAAGGATCTTCTTGATGCATTCCAAATTGATGGCCACTCTCACCAAACAAAAATGCGGGAGGTGGCTGTACGGCTAATACTTCGCCGTCAGCATCATACATAAATGGGTCAGGCATCGCCCATTCACTTGCCTTACCAAGTGCATCAAAGGTCACAAAAGACAAATCTTCCTGTCCAGATATACGACCTTCTTCATCAAACTCCATTCCTGGTAGACGTGGTGGTCGCAAATTAACTTCCATACCCCCTTCTACAAGACCACCTGACATTTTTTCTTCGTCAAACACATCAAAACCAGAAAAATTACCGCCTGCAAACACCATTACCGTTGGCTTCATCTCTCCAGTTTCAGAATCAAAACTTACTGGTGGAAACATTGACTGCTGTCCCACGCCACGGCTATCAGTAGTTGCAAGCATGTTCTGTATACCCCAGGTAGCAACCTGACCTCCACCTACAGGCACAGATTCACCCGAATTTGGGTCAATCATAAATATCTCGCCCGCACCAGCTTCTGTCAGTTCAGCCAATGCCTGTGGGTCCAATTCTTTACCTTCGGGATCCACCGGAGTACTCGGCAGCAAACCTTGAGGAATACCATTCTCATCAAATACCACAGCCGGTGGTGGAACTTCTCCAATTACATTACCATCTACATCCAATATTGGATCAGATTGTGGCCCGGTAAAATCACCGATAAAACTGTTCACCAGTGCTTCTTGCTTGGGGCCACCTGTAGTCACAGCACTGTCAATTAACTCTATGCTCTTCTTGGTACCCATACCTACTGCTCCCAAAGATGCGTCAGCTAGTCCAGCCGAGGACAATGTCCGCAACGTCTTGGAATCCAGTGTCTTCACTTTATCACCTACAATTTCAGTAGTGCCTGCTATAACATCAGTAACTCCAGTTGCCTTAGAGCCTAATAATCCCGACGCTTTGTCGCTGTTCAACAATTCACCGGCAGTCTGAAATAGGCCATTTTCCTGCACGGATTGTAAAACCTTCTTACCGCTAGCAGCAACAACACCCAGTGCATCAAGTAGACCACTTACAGTTCCTTCTTCCTTTAACTCAGTAGGGAGCTGGTCGACCGGCGGTATCTCGATAACTGTTCCATCCGCGCCGGCTTCTACCTCCATAACAAAAGGTACTAACTCACCGGTAACAGCATCTACACCAAGACCACTGGCAACACCCTCGCCCTGCAACAAGTTTACTCCTGTACTCCCAGCGACGAACATTACCTGACCGGTCTCCGGACCTTCCTGTTGTGGGCCTTCAAAAAGTTCGGCTCCTAACGAATCGCCACGCTCATCTGATGCGGCAAGTGGATCAGCAGTTGGCAAAGCCAACGCATCTGTTATGCCCAGTTCAGTAACCTCACCAGATATAGGATCAATTACTGTAACATTACTTTCAGCTACTACTGTTAAAGCCTCTGAACTTAACGGATTACCATTCTCATCTACTAATTGACCCGGTTCCACACTGGCCGTTCCGTCTGGATTAATAGTTATTTCAGGAGGCATGATCTGCACCGTATTACCTTCTGCATCTGTAACTACAGTAGGTTGTGGGCCTTCAAACGCATCCTCAAAACTCTGTAATGCACCATCAATAGCGCCCTCCCTGGCAGCAGTACCATCGCCGGTAAGTGCCTCGACAGCAGTCTTAATCTCAACACCAGTACCTGCCAAAACACTGTCTTCACCCGGTTCAACTGCCAGAGCCTCAGCCAATTCCTCTGCTGCAATTACTACTGGGGCCGCTTCAGACAGAGCACCTTCTTCAGCAGCAGTTTCTACAGATTCAATTTGTTCCTGAGGTAGTACCCCCACCGTGCCACTTTCCAGACCTTGCTCCACTGCTGCTGCAAGTCCAGACTCGGCAGCCACTTCAATACCATCGCTTCCCTGTGCAGTAACAACACTCATAGCAGCCACCTGCTGTTGTATATCAGCATCCTGACCACTCTCAACTACAATTTCAGCAGCTTGCTCGGAAGACATAAAATTCATAGCAGCTCCATCTTCCCCTGCTTCCATCTCGAAGAACATAGCTTCAATTTCGCCAGTCTCCGCGTTTTGAGTAGTTGCACCAGCTACTACTGTACCTTCCAAAAGATTAATTTGAGCAGGTTGATCAGTATTACCTGCATTTACTACGAAGGAAGTACCCGTGACAGAGAAAACACCTGTGGGCATTTCAACCATAAATGTTGAATCCGCTCCTGCTAATGGACCATTGACATCAAAAGCAGCCTCGCCTTCTGGCACTGAAACATAAGCTTGTGTCACTGGAGTTGCTGGTTCATGCAAATAACTGGTAACCGACACTTTAGAAGTCGGCTTCATCATAATCTTTGATCCGTCTGCCAGATCCAAACGTGCCATAGACAGTTGATATGTTCTAACCTCAGTACCTAGATCAACACTAAATGCTTCTCCATCTGCCAACTGCCAATCATCCGATCCCGGCAACAAGAAATCCACCCGTCCGGAAAGCACATTCAGCGTCACATCAGCTAAATCTAGCTCTTCCTCTGTGGCGGCAGTTACGGGATTCTCCGTAGCTGCTTCCGCAGCCTCAGGTTCTGGCTGCTCTTCTGGTGTTTCGGGAACAGACTCTTCAATTTCCTCTGCCTCTGGATTGACGGAAAACACTCCTGTAGGCATTTTGACCAAAAATGACGAATCTGCACCAGCCAAAGGACCATTAACATCAAAAGCAGCCTCGCCCTCAGGAATGTCAATATAGGCTTGTGTAACCGGTGTTTCAGGCTCATGCACATAAGTCGTCATACCTAATTGAGATACAGGTTTCATAAGAACTTTTGATCCATCTAACAAATCTAAACGCGCAGAGGAAAGTTGGTATGCCCGAAGTTGCGTACCTATGTCTAAAGGTATCTCCTCACCAAGTGCCTGCTGCCAATCTTCAGCACCAGGGAGCATATAATCAACTCGACCAGTCAACACAGTCAGAAGCACTTCAGCAACAGTCTCTACTACCGGAGCAGCTTCTTCAACTACCTCTTTCTCTTCCTTTTCCGTACTTGGAGCCATAGTTGTAGGCTCAGCTACGGGGACAATCACCTCGGTTGGCTCAACCTCTACAGAGACTTCAGTGGGTTCCACTACTGAATCAGTCGTTTCTTCAGATGGGACTGGACCTCCGCCACAAGCAGTCACCAATATGCTAAAAACAACATAAAGGGTAAATAATAGTCGCACTAAATGATTGCGTGCAGAAGAAAAATTACTGTTTAGTTTGATCATTTTCGTATTTTCCTTATTTTCCTGTTAACCCTATAATAGCATTTGCTATATACAAACCATGTATTGCCGCAAACACGCGAAAAATCTACTGCATTGCAAAAAAAAATCGTGACAAAAAAGTGTATAACAGGTATATACTATCGTCAACCATGAATTTTATCCAAACGCAGTCAAACACAAAATCTAAACATATGTTCCATAGTAATTTAAAGTAACATAATAAGCTAGGTTAGCCTGCTAAAATTACATGTGTTACAAATTTGAGTAAATATAGATTACAAGGATATAGCCAATGACGAATCCCATTCCAGTACAAGTTTTTGAAAATCAGTTACCACAAATGCAAGCAAGACTGCGTGAAATAGTCGAGCTTGAGTCCCCTTCAACCAACAAGTCATCTCTTGATAGATTGGGCGAACGACTAGTAGAAATGCTCGCACCTCTAAATCCCAACATAAAGATTGACAGTCAACGATTGGCTGGAGACAACATTGTGGCAAACTGGCCGGATAACAGTGGTAATACTAATGGTGGGTTTTTATTACTTTGCCATTTTGATACAGTACATGCTCTAGGTATGCTATCAGAGAATCCAATAAGAGTAAGTAATGGAAAAATGTATGGGCCTGGAATAATTGATATGAAAGCAAGTATCATTCAAGTGATATTTGCATTACAGACACTACAGGATAATGATCGTTGGCCTGCATCCCCAATAACTCTGCTACTTACATCAGACGAAGAAGTAGGCTCAGAATCATCAAGAGCATTAATTGAATCACTTGGTCGTAACGCTGATTTAGTACTATGTATGGAACCGGCACTACCTGAAGGAGAACTAAAAACCGCTAGGAAAGGCGTAGCAAGATTTGATGTTATCACTAAAGGCAAGGCTTCACATTCTGGTGCAGCTCATGAGGATGGTATCAATGCCATTGAAGAGATGGCACACCAAATAATTGCTCTGCAAAAACTAACCGATTACGCGTCAGGAAGCACAATAAGTGTAGGTAAAGTCACGGGTGGAACACGCACAAACGTGGTGCCCGATGAATGTCATATTACCGTAGATATGCGAGTACCCACCCCTTCGGAAGCTGAACGAATGATAAAATTAGTAAAGGACTTAAAGCCATGTGTTCCTGGTGGGGCAATACACATCACTGGTGGCATAGAACGCGAACCTATGCCAAGAACTCCTGAAATCGCAAAAGCATTTCAAAGAGCCTCTGAAATTGGTGAAACTATAGGTATTTCTTTACAGGAAGGCAGTACAGGTGGTGGCTCAGATGCAAATATAATTGCACCCTATGGAATACCAATTCTTGATGGTCTAGGACCTCAGGGAGATGGTGCCCACACTAATAATGAGTCACTAACACTTGCCAGCATGGCGGCACGTACAGCCTTGCTAGCAGGAATATTAAGTGAATGGTAGTCAAACTAAAACCCAGTTTCATATATCTGATTACGATCTGGATATATTGGTGGACCAGACTCCACAACCTTGATGCACTACCCATATTTCTTGATGAAGCAGCCCATATATGGTGGGCTCGGCTAGTATGGCAATGGCAACCTTTTCATGCTGCCTCTGACGGACGTCTACTGAATGTAATTTGGACTTCTATATTCTGGCCCTTCAATAGTAGCGTGTGGATAGCACGCTCAGTTACTATATTCATAACTACAATAGGTTTCTCGGCAATAATAGCTTTTGCACAACGTTTCCATTCCAAAGAAACAGGAATAATAGCCGGTTTCTTATACATATTAGTGCCCTATGCACTGTTTTTTGAGAGAATGCAGCTGCCTGACCCATACGCAGCAACTTTTACAATGTTGCTACTGTGGTCAAGTGCTAAATTAGCTGTGACACCTCACCAAAACAAACTGAAATTACTGGTTGGTTTCTCGCTCGCAGCTGGAATGGTATCCAAAATAACATATCTCGTTTTCTTACCTATTCCTTTAATAGCTGGGCTGACGCTAGGGCACGCACGACGCGCACAACTAAGAGCAGCATTACATTCCTACATGATCGGAGCCCTATTATTACTACCGGTTGTAGCGATACTCAAATTCGTAGGACACTCCGACATGGGATTGGATTTGCTACTTAAAAAGACTACAAATGATACATCTGAAATGTTGACGCAAGTGAGATTCTCCACTCCTATTGTCTGGCGATATTTCACTACACTTTTCACTCACTGGTTATGGTGGCCTGGCCTACTCGCTATAGTGATTGCAATATGGCAAAAAACGAGACTTACCTCATATATTGCCTTATCCACTCTCATTGGTCTACTATCACTAATAGCTAAGAGCAACCCTGGATTTTTAGAAGCACGGTTCGCCCTACCGCATGTGCCCCATCTAATAGTATTGATGTCAATAGGCATAGCCAGCATCTGGCTAAAATTACGGTCATGGAATAGCAACATCAAAGCAATCGTGCTAACCATTAGCCTCATATTTACCTATCCAAGCGCCCAATTTATGTGGACAGCATGGACAGAGCCCGACAAACTAGTTCTTCCTGAACGTGATCAATGGGAATACATTACCGGCTGGCCATCTGGATATGGCTTCCGCGATATAGCTCATTATTATGACAATAATGATGGTGACACAACTTTGTTAACATTGGACCTTGGAGGTCAACAACGTCTAGCATCTTATCTATCACCAAGCTCCAGTGTCACGACCATATGGAAGCCAGCAGATAAATTTATGCTTGACATGAGTGACGCAGCTACTACTAACAGCCTATTAATTGTTGATATTCCAAAAGACAATGGAGCAATTGATGCCCTGGGCCTGAACTTACACCCAGTGTTAGAATATTCACGGCCTGGAGAACTATCCAAATTGATCGTTACAAAAATAGAACGATAAGATCATACAAATTTAGCGACCTCGCATTTGCATGATACTCAACAGGCCTGGTATTACATTGGCATACAACCAATAACCAAATCTTTTAAAAGAAAAGTCCCATGCACCTAAGGTCCGCACAACATCTCCTTTGAAACCAGCTTTAAAACGCCACACCCCCCATAATGGATCACTATCAACGAAAACTTCCGGAACACCCCAGAAATCATAGCTGGTACATCCAGAGGCTTTAGCTCTGACAATTGATTCCCATTGCAGTAAGTAGTTTGGCATTTTCTCAGTATGTTGTCCGCTAGACATCCCATACATGTAAGTTGCACACTCTCCAAATATCGTCATAACAACAGCTGCAATCACCTCATCATCTATGGTAACAACCAAAGGTTGTGCCATTCCTGCCTCCATAAATGATTGCCAAACATCTAGATAATATTTGCGTGGTCTAATTGGAAAGCCATTTCGTGTAGATGTGGATTCGTATAACCCGTACAACAAGTTAAGGTCTGCGGATGTTCCGTCACGCACTTCTAGACCTTTTCTACTAGCTAAACGAATATTGTAACGTGTCTTCTGACTAAATGAAGATAGCAATTCGGACTCTTCTGAAGTCAAGTCAAGCACCATAGTGTTCCGGAATTGAATCTGTTGCTTTGACTCTTTCCATCCGCTCTGAGTAAGTTCATCTACCAGTTCAAGTCCAACATCATCAGGTTTATCATTGTGATTAGCTACTACACCATAACCAACAGGAACATAGGGATCAATTTTTATAAACACAGCATTTTCTCTAATAGCCATCCTGCGCAAATCATCCATCACATGCTTCCGCAAAATAGGATTATTCCAATCCAACACTGGACCCCGAGGGACATACATGATTTTAGCTTTTATTCCAAACCGTATTTCGCTACGCGTCAATATTTGTGCAGCAGCTAAAACAGTTTGGTGATCCTCCCACACTATACGTTCCAAATCCCAACCATAGCGATTTTTTATTTCTCCCCAGTCCCATGATTGCAATATTTGGTTTGCGTGTAATACAGATAAAATCTTATGCCATTCCTCCTTAGCATTAACTGAGCGAACCGTGTAAATCATGAATAATCTCCCGACCGAGCAGCGAGCACCCGCTTATACAAGCGTTGTGCCCACGGATAGTAAACTCGCTCCCAAGGACCTACACTACGTTCTAATTCCCCTCCAAACCCACGCTTGAATCTGTATACTGGCCA
>DDZT01000037.1:0-25696 GCA_002346435.1 Anaerolineales bacterium UBA3001 | reverse complement strand
ACCCCCCACATATCGTAACTGTAACAACCATGCTCCTTAGCCCAGACTATCGCGGCCCATTGCAAAGCATAAGCTGGCATCCGTTCCTTTTCGTGACCAGATGAAGCTCCATAAAAATACCAAGCTCGCCCACCATATGAGAAAACCATCAAAGATGCAAGAGGTTTGCCCTGATACTCAGCCATGAGTAATGCAACTTGCTTTGCTGGAGCAAACAAATGATAGGCATCACTATAGTATTTGGCTGAATGCACACCAAATCCACTTCGATCACCAGTGCTTTCAATAAGGTTCTGATATTGCAATAAATCCGTATCTATAGTTTCTGAAGTCGCTATACGGACTTTTACACCACTTCTTTCCGCCAAACGGATGTTATAGCGTGTTTTCTGTTTCATCTTAGCCAATATATCAGTTGGATCAGTCTTGAGACTAATCGTAATTGTCCTACGTGGCTGTACTGTTTGCATTCCAGGAGTTAGTCCAAGTGTTTTCAAAACATTATTAGCAAATTCGTTGTCTACCAAATCAGGTTCGACAATCACGAACAATGCTCGACGTGCTCTACACACCTCATCACATAACGACATTATATATTTGCATTGTTCAATATCAGACCAATCCACCAAAGGCCCCTTAGGTAAATAAGCAATATTGCCTAATCCCAGAGGCAATGGTCGAAATAAGATTTGGGCTCCTGCTACTGTATGACCTTGCTGACGAGCTACTATCCTAGTTGCCGACCAACCAAAGTTACATTTTAGAGTAGCCCAAGCGGATGTCTGCAGAATATGCGCACCTGAAGTAGATGAGCTATTTCCAGGATGTTTCTGCTGGAAACCAGCAACAAACGAATCCCATTCAGATACATTTAGGGAAGCTGACACAGGCAAATTATAGCACCACGTTTTACAAGGTTAAGAAACCCGATAAGCAAGCAGAAGACCATCTCGAATTGGAACAATAGACACGATCCATCTGTCACTTGCATTAATTTGTGCGGTGAGTTCTCTAACACCCATTACAGTAGAAGACTCATCATTTTGGTCTAATATTCGACCACCCAACAGCATATTATCGACAATCAAAATCCCTCCTAGCTTGAGACTCCTTTCAATAACGTCAAGTGAAGCTGGGTATGCATCTTTCTCTATATCATTGAAAATAAGATCATAGGGACCCGGATTGTTTTCTAATGTCTCCACAGCTTCAGAAACATGATATTTGACTATGTCATCGTAACCAAGCCGCTCTAGATGCAACCGAGCCTTATTGGAGAGATCAACGTCCCACACCACGTGATGGACTACACCGCCTCCATTTTCATGTACAGCCCTCGCAAACCACGCCGTAGAATAACCATAACCAGAACCCATTTCAAATACACTGGTTGCTCCTATGATACGAGCAATCTGATAACAAAAATTGCCTGCTACTGGACCAATTATGGGAAATTTGGTGGAGCGAGCATAATCCTCCATAATCATCATCTCTTTGGACCGCTCATCCACCTGTTGATCGAGATAATTCTGTGCTGTTTCAAAAGTAAGTCTATTAGTCATACGTCTCCTATACAATCAAGTAAACTTTACCGTTTCCTTACAAAGTCATAATATCTAGCCGTCGGAAGCTTCGTATATAAAGTAAACCTAACAATAAGAATGTTGCTGCACTTATCCCATACGTTACTCGACGAAAAGGGGACAGATACGGCTCAATTTCAATAACATGGGACCCCTCTGGAGCCACGATACCAATAAGACCAAAAGCTGTTGGGAATTTACTGATCTCTACCCCATCTATCATAACACGTAGGTACGGATAATATGAATAACTGAGCTGCAAATAAGCCGTAGAGGATAAAGAGTAATCAATCTTCACATACTGTGATTCAATGACATGGTCACTTACATACGACTTAATATCAGAACCGCTAGACTGAACGAATTCCTCAACCAAATCATCTTCCAATATTGGAATAAATGCAGCTGAACCATTGGCTGTGTTGATATCCATCTCTCGAGCTACCGGCACAAATTGCACTTGCTTCTCCACAATTTCAATCTTTTTGCTAGCTATAACAGGCAAGCCGCCACCAGTGGGAATTATGACAGCACCATCATCTGTTGTTACAGCCCCAGGATATGCCTGTAATGATGTAGGTTGATCAGTAACAACCCAGTCTGTATTAGCGATCAATAGTAAATCAGTTGCCGAACTCAATAGATCCTCTACACTATATGCGATGACTCCGCTAGGATTGGGGTTCGTGGTACGTAAATTACGAATAAAGTTCGCAGAAAAAATAGGTGAGCTTCCATTATTCTCATATCCAGCGAGGCCAGCCACCATGGGAATTTGCCATCCATTTTCTGGTTGAGATGGGTCCAACACTCTACCTGTCTTATCTCCCCTATTTCTAGCTAGCCATTCATGAGCTGCTACCCTATTCACTGGACTACCGTTAGGTGTAGGAGGCACCAGGTAGTTGACAAACAAGTTGTATCGAAACATGTCAACAGCCACAAGTACACATATCAATGTGGGAATTAATAATCTACTATGAGACAACAACCTTCTGCTTATTAAAGTTCTGGGTCTGACATCAGACATCCTGTGTCTTAGCTCCACAGCAAATATTCCAACTCCTGCTGACCCAATCACAACAACATAAACAAGATATTGACCCTGTGCACTAAGTAAAAATGCGACCGGTCCGAGCGCTAAAAACAGAACTAATCCTAGAACAATCAAAGGGGCAATTAAAGCAAGTCTTGCTCTAAGAAAAGACATTACTCCTCCCAGTATTGCAAGAAAAACAACACTAATACCTATATATCCGTAAACCCAACCAGAACCTTGACTGCCATCAAATGTAAAAGTTGCTACCCAAGGAGTAGTATCCATTAGCACTGGCATAGCAATAAATCCATTTGGGTACCAGCCAGGTATCACAGTCAAGTTGACCTCAGTGAGGGGTGGCAAAGTATATGCTAGCGATGCTAACACGCCTAATGCGAACCAAATCACAAGACGACGAGCAGCATGCATCCTAACACCAAATAGAGCTCTATCTTGTGCGATACTGAACAACCTAATACCACCATATATTGATGCAAAAATGACACTATATCCGCCAAAAAATGTGTGGCATGTCAATCCTACTGCAGTAATAATAGCCAGACTAATGCCAGATCGGCGTCCACCTTCACCGCAGATCACTCTATCCACTAAATACAATTGTAGAGGCCACAAAAGAAAAGTGGGGGCCATAGGAAACTTATTGACATACACAATCACATGATACCGATAGTACGCAAATCCATATGCGAAAGCAGCAATTAGTCCAGCAGATTTAGAATGCGTAAGATTGCGCACATACAAATACATTGCAAACAAAGATAGAACATGGATTGCAAAAAAAACAAACTTAATCCCGACAAAAATATTTGGGATAACAAAATTCACCAAGGCCACAAGAGCAAAAAATAGAGGGCTGTAGAACTGCATTAACGGAAAACCCATATCGCCCCAGTTGGACCACATAGGTAACTGAAAATTTTCAATCACATCTTTTACTAGCCAGGCTAGAGTAGTATAGTAAATACCATCCGTAGCAGCTGTGATGTATCCAGGTAGAAGAAAATATCCTCCTGATACAACACCGAGTGCAAGTAATATAAAGCCCACACCAAATCGCAAGCCCATAAGTCTATGTATCATGTTACTAAGAATGATCCACCTGCTCTCTACAATCACAAGTGTTACTAAACTAACAACTGCAATACCTCTGAAAAACCAGCGCATATTTTGAACTATCAATGCCCATGTGGGCGGAACACCCCAATCGCGCACCTTAATAAAAGGTCCATACACTGTATACAGTTCAGCATGTATATATGCAGCAAGCAAACCTAACACTGCAACAACAACAACCGTTTGTCTGCCTCGATTATTGGCTATATTGCTTGTATCTATGGAAACATCACCTATTGATCTCATTTCATGATATCTCTACTGACAATATTTTTATTACTTGTCACCCAAAGAAATGTTAACAGAATAAGGGTGCATATATTTACCACACCCACAATCAACCTCAAGTCTGACAAGTATGGAACGATTTCAATAGTATGCACACCTGCTGGGGATTCTAATCCTAGCAATCCAAAAGATGTGGCGAATGTCTTAACAGGTTTGCCATCAATTAATACTCTCAAGTATGGATAATATGAGTAGCTTAATTGCAAATAAGCTGGTGTGGACATACTATATTCTATACGTACATACTGAGATTCCATATGATGGTCGACAACATCCACAACTAATGGTGCTGCAGAAATTATGTCTGTTAACAACGGCAACTCACCCATAACCGGCAAGAATTCAGATGTCCCTTTAGCATGATCAATTCCAATCTCATTAGCTAAATTTGAATAAGGAGTCTCAGTCAACATAGAAGCTTGTTCGAATTCCCTAAATTCTGTATCCAAATGAACCACCTCTACCCTGCGGCTGGCCAGCATTGCCAGGTTTCTATCTATAGGTATTATCACTGCCTCATCACTGATATTTATAGCTCCAGGATACATATCCAATACTGAAGGAACATCCGCAATGACTAGACTTGTATTAGCAATACTCATAAGATTCCTACCCTCGTCTAATAGATACCTAGGATCAAACCTTCTAAGACCAACCACAAAAGCTGCTGAATATATTGACGAGAAACCATTCGATACATATGTAGGCAAATTAGCTGTCATGGGAATATGCCAAACAATATCACTTTGATCTACGTCTAGCACACGACCATCTATATCAGTTTTATTGTCGTTCAGCCATTGATGTACTAATACTCTGTTGGATGGACTTCCATTTGGAGTCTCAGGAATCATATAGTTAACAAACAAGCTATATCGAAACATATCTAAAGCTATTAATCCGCAGAGGAAAAAAATAATCCATTCGCTTCTAATCGAGTCAGTGTTAGAAAAAAGTTGTACTGTATATTTACCACCATTATTTTCAACCAGGTAGCGTTGTATCTCCGCCATACATACACCCACCCCTATAGAACTCATTATTACCACATACACAAGATAATCGCCTGGGGAATGAAATAAAAACACTACACTACCACCTGGTACACTACCGAAAATTGCGGGAAAATCAAGATAGTATGGACCAATGGCAAGAAAACAAGCTGACAACAATAACACAAACGGTGCTACAACAAAAACCCTCCCGCGTAAAAGTGCCCAAATATATCCAATGAATGATATGGACATTACACTAATACCCAAATATCCGCCCCACCACCCACTACCACCCTGGCTGCCTTCAAACGTTAATACATCAGTCACACTCATTGAGGGTAAAAGAAAGTCTGCACCTACCCACGCCTGAACAACAGATAGATTACTCTCTAACAAAGCAGGTAAGGTATAGAATAAAGATGCCATTACACCTGCACCTAACCAAACATACAACTGGGCAATTAACCCAAGTTTAGTACGCCAAGTAGTCGGGTTTGGTATAAATGTAAGCACACGTATCAACCCATAAATTGCAGCAAACAATCCACCATACCCACCAAAATATGCATGGCAAACAAGACCCAAAGCACTTGTGAGAGCCAAAATAGCACCAACATAACGCTTATTACTCACAACTATGAATTTATCTATAAGATAGAGCTGAAGTGGCCATATAACAAATGTGGGTGCCATATTTAAAGCACCAAGATAGAAAAAAACATGATAACGATAGAAGGTAAATCCCACAGCGAAACTAGCAACCAATCCAGCATATCTGGATTTAGTCAGATTATGCACATAAAGAAAAATCACCAGCACTGACATGACATGCAAGACAAGATGCAGGATCTTTGCTGCGCTCCAAATATTGTGAGTAATAAAACTTATTAGAGCTATCGCTGTGTAGTACATAGGGCTGTAGAACTGCATTAAAGGGAAGCCCATGTCGCCCCAGTTGGACCAAATTGGTAATTGACCTTGTACAATAATGTCCCGTATCAGCCACGAAATAGTAGTATAAGATTCTGCGTCATCAGTAGCTCGCAAATACCCTGGTAAGATAAAATCAACACCAGATATCAATCCCAAACCCAATAATAAAACGAATAACTTGATCCGTTGATTAACTGTATTCCGCAAGATACTACTTACAATTGCAAGCCTTATCTCCAATAAGCACAATGTCACTATGCTTATGGCAGCTAATATACGCACCAACCAACGATTTTGTTGTACCATGATTGCCCAAGATGGAGATGGGCCCCAATCACGTAATTTCAGAAAGGGGCCATAGACTGTGTATAACTCAGCATGAAGATACCATATTGCTATCAACATGAATGCGCACCATGCTACTACACCCCATACACTGGATGATCGGATTGAAACAGGTAATTTCTGATAGTTACGCCACATAAAGAGGCCAGGTAGATTATTCTGAAATACTAAGTACGAAGGTAGGAGGCTCCATTGACATCCACTATACATCCCGTAAGGTAATCTGTGCCTTCAGATGCAAGAAACAAAACTGTATTCGCAACCTCATCAGCATTTGCTACTCTGCCCAATGGACTTTGTTTACGAATAGCTTCACCGTCTGGACCGGACAACAACTCAGCAACCATCTCAGTTTGTACAAACCCGGGAGCTACCACATATACGAATATGTTGTGCGGAGCCAATGATTGGGCAATGGACTGACTAAATGAATTTAGGCCAGCTTTACTGGCTCCATAAGCAGGAGCTTCCGGCTCTCCTCTAAACGCGCCTCTAGAGGAAATATTGACTATCTTTCCTCTATTTCTCTGCATCATATGTTCTACAGCACAAAAAGTAACATTAGCTGCACCGATGAGATTAACACCCAGAGCACGCTGCCAACTCTGCTGCCACTCAGTGTAATCAGTGCCAGGTACTGAATGATATTCAAAAATACCAGCATTATTGACCAATATATCAATAGTACCCATTTGACTGATCACATTAGACACTAAAGTTTTAGCCTCATTTGGTTGAGAAATATCTGCCTGAAATATACTGTGGTTTCCTCTATTTAGAGTTTCAAATGTATCCTGAGCTGCCAATTTGCCATTGTTATAATGTACAGCTACACTGGCACCCGCTTTCGAGAAAGCTTGCGCCACAGAACGCCCTATACCGCGTGATGCTCCTGTAATCAACACTACCTGGTCATCAAAATTCATAACTTCACCTAAAGGAACATTTACACCGTCATTATAGCGCTTGTCATATTATTAATTGTAGGTTCAAAAATCCACAACTACCCAGTAGGTGTATTCAGTATATACTATGGAAACTCGGATAGCCAACATAGTGTTTGTCACGCATTTATCAGCAATCATGCACGTGTATATAAATGCCACGATAGAATTACACTGAAAATAATTATCTTTTACAAAATAAATTTGATATCAATATGACAAAGATAAAAAAATCAATTGTTCAATTACTCGTCACATGTATGGTGGATGCTATCCGACCACAGGTCGGTACAGCAGTGAAGACCATACTCAACAACAATGGATGTGAAGTGGGATTTCCAAAGCAACAAACATGTTGTGGTCAGCCAGCATTCAATGCAGGTTTTCTAAAACAAGCACGTGCTATGGCTCGCCACACAATTGACGTTTTTACCAATACCTCTGGTCCCGTAGTAGTACCCTCCGGTTCATGCACGGATATGATTGTGCATCACTATCCGGAATTATTGAAATCTGATCCAGTGTATAGCTCAAAAGCAAAAAATTTGTCTAAGCGTACGTATGAGTTCACACAATTCCTAGTTGATAAACTTGGTTTAGATGATGTGGGTGCAAAATATAATGGTAAAGCAACGTACCATCCATGCTGCCACGGCTTACGCAACCTTAACCTTGTTCAACAACCATCAACACTACTAGATAATGTGAAAAACTTGGAACAAGTTGTACTTCCTTGCGCAGAAGAGTGTTGCGGCTTTGGAGGTTTGTTTTCAGTACGCATGAGCGAAATATCTGGCGCAATGCTTGACAAAAAACTAAGTCATGTAGAAGAAAGTGGAGCAAATATACTTATAGCTGGAGACGTAGGATGCATAATCCACATGGAAGGTAATCTAAGACGAAAAGGAAGTAATATACAAGTGAAACATATAGCTGAGATCTTAAATGGCTGTGACTGAACTATCTTTCTACGATCGTATATCTGACGCCCTCGCCAAACCTGAGGGACAACTGGCAATAGCCGCTGGTGCCAGAGCAAAATATGATAATCGTGCTCGTGCAATGTCTGAATTCCCAAACATGGAGTTTACTAGAGACCGTGCACGCCGTATCCGTGCCCAAACTTTATCTCAGCTAGACAAGTTTTTGGCCGAGTTTGCCGACAATGTGGAAGCACTTGGCGGCCACATATTTTGGGCAAAGGACGCACAAGAGTGCAACCAATATATAAATGAAATAGCCAGAGCAAAAAATGTACAGCTCGTTGCCAAAGCTAAATCTATGCTTACTGAAGAAATTTTTCTCAATAAATCCTTGGAAGATTCCGGTATTGATGTAGTAGAAACAGATCTGGGAGAATTCATAGTTCAATTAAATAATGATAAACCATCGCACATAATAGCACCCATTCTACATATGACCCGCGAAGACGTCGGTAACGTGTTCAAGGAAAAATTGAACGTTCCTTTTAGTGATGATCCCGCTACACTCAATGCTATAGCACGTGCTCATATGCGCGAAATATTTCTAAAAGCAGATATGGGTATCAGCGGAGTAAATTTTGGGGTATCTGAATCAGGAGCTATATGTCTGGTAACCAATGAAGGCAATGGACGATTAATCAGCACAGCTCCTCGTATTCATGTCGCAGTAATGGGAATGGAAAGACTTGTGCCAACATTAGCAGATCTGAGCATAATGTTGCAATTGCTAGCACGTAGTGCCACGGGTCAAAAATTGTCAGTCTATAGCAACATTTTATGTGGGCCTAGAAGAAAAAATGAGTATGATGGTCCCGAAGAACTACACATTGTAATTTTGGATAATGGCCGTAGTAAAATTCTTGGATCTACCCTCTCTGAAATTCTCTACTGTATTAGATGCGGAGCATGCCTCAATGCATGTCCTGTGTTCCATTCTATAGGAGGTCACGCATACGGAAGTGTGTATCCCGGCCCAGTAGGATCTGTACTTAGCCCACTTTTGTTCGGAGAACCCTGGAATCCACTCCCACACGCCAGTAGCCTGTGTGGAGCTTGTAAGGAAGTATGTCCAGTTGACATAGATTTGCCAGGACTGCTACTAAAATCAAGATCACAACAAATCTTAGAAGGGAAATCGCCACTTTGGATGCGACTAAGTCAGTGGATCTATGCCATTACTTCATGTAACCCAATTCTATTTAGATTAGCTTTACGCTCTGGTCAAGTTGTTAGTAGGATACTAGCAAATGATGGTTGGTTCACCACATTACCTGGCCCATTGCAGGGATGGAGTATTCACCGTGATTTTCCAGCACTAGCTAAGAAATCTTTCAGACAGCTGTGGGATAAACCCAGTCAGGATTGACAAACAATGAAACGTGCTCATTTTCTTCAAAAAGTAAGCAGTGCCATTGGCAACAGAACATTACCAGAGCAGGACGAAACATCAACGCGACAGAATGCGCCTTCAACGGCAGATTTGCAAACTCTAATTAATAAATTCATAGAAGAGGCAAATGCTGTAAAAGCCGAAACACACATAGCAAGCGATGATGACGTTGCGTTGGAGACGGTCAAGCAATTACTCAACAATCAAACCAACAACAAATATATGTCTTGGAACGACAGCTGTTTACCAATTAAAAATCTGGGACAACGCCTAGATTCCGCCGATTATCTGCGCTATCAAAGCATTGTCCCTAGAGATACTACGGAAAGAACAAGGGCACATATTAAACTCGCAGAAGTCTCTGTTGGTATAACTGGATGTAACGCAGCTCTAGCAGACACAGGCAGCATAGTTCTGGAAAGCAAACCTGGTCAGGGAAGACTTAGTTCTCTTTTGCCAGCAATCCATATTGCCCTACTCACCACTGATCAAATCTATCCAACTATGGAGAACTACATAAAATCGCAACCTGAAGCTGGATACAATTCTAGTAACTTGATCGTAATAACAGGTCCTAGTCGCACAGCAGATATCACTCAAACACTCACTCTTGGCGTACATGGCCCAGGAAAATTACACATCATTATCATTGATAAAGTAGATAGGTAAGTGATTAAATACAAAAGTTACAAACTGCTATCATTAGCTATAATCGGTGGAATTGGACAGCCTAACGAATCCGCCACAGCCCGTAAAAGTTCTGCTTCAGATACAGTAATATACTGATCATAAACTACACACGCAACACATGCCTTCACAATATAACGCTTAATCTTAGGGACAACTGCTGCTAAAACATCCAAAGCTTCATCAACTTTAGCTAGAGATACTTCCGAAACATATTGTGCTACATCAGCATCAGTAAAAAGCTCCCCTATGCCGGCTTGGAAAACTGTGGGTCGATCTGATTCTGTTGCATGACCAGCTTGTACTAGCGCAGACAACAATATATTGCACTCTACCCTAACAGTTGACAAAGATCTAATAGATTTGATATTGGCATTTTTATCACTAAAAGCATAATCAAGATGTCTCCTAACAACATGATGCAATGTATATTCAAACAAATTGATATGATTGTCAGCTTCAATCATATAGTTTATATGTTCGCGAAAAGCAGTATATTGATTTTGCGAAAGTTGACGTAGGGTAGAAATTGCAATTTCAACTATAGGCAACCTTAATTCAGTTGCTATCGACTCCACAGTTTTAGCCACATTTAGAGTCTCAGAATAGGTTGCAGTATCACAATGCTGCTTCAGATAATCTAGTTGACATCGGCGCACCACCTCATTCTTATCTAAGAGCAAACAATATATTACGCTGCGCGCGCTAAATGGTTCATGTGCTGCTCTAATGACATCATCAGGTATATTTCGCAATATATTTGCAGCATAATTCACATGATCTGAGCTAGGTGATCCAACAGATCTAAGAACTATCTCTGAATCGGTAGCTAATTTCACATCACCTCTTACTAAACTAGATCTAGAATCTGCTTCTAGCATATTAACCGCGGATTGGATTTCATCGAATTGACCATTAAAGTGTGGGTCAAGTACTTTAATGCGATTTGTTAGATTTGGATGAGTAGACATTATGTTGCTAAACAAACTCTTCACACCACTAGCAAAAAATAAATGACTAGCTTCTTCAGCATGTTCCGATACCATCTTAGATCCCGATGCCAGACTGCCTATGACCTTAAGCGCCCCTGCCAAACCTTGCGGATTTCTAGTAAATTGAACTGCCGATGCGTCAGCAAGATATTCGCGCTGTCGAGACACTGCACTCTTGATTACCTTAGCAAAGAAGACTCCTACATATCCTACTACTATGAGTGCAATCCCTAGCGTAATAAATAATAGTGCTTCTCTACCTCCTCGAGATTCCCTGCGCCTGTATCTATGAGATGAAAAAGCAGCAGTACGCAATAATACATATCCGATAGTAGCAATTGACAGAATGCCTGCTAGAACACTCATTAATCGGATGTTGAGGCGCATGTCACCATTAATAATATGACTGAATTCGTGTGCTATTACTCCCTGCAATTGTTCCCGATTTAGATTATCCACACATCCACGAGTCACTCCAATTACGGCATCGCCAGTACTAAATCCAGCAGCAAATGCATTGATACCTTTTTCATCCTCCAATATATATACTGGTGGCACAGGAGTACCAGAGGCAAGTGCCATTTCCTCTACCACATTTACCAATCTTTTTACACTAATATCTTTTGATGAGGAATCTACTAGTGAGCCTCCAAGCATCTCAGCTACTACTTGACCTCCCTGCTTCAACTGTAAACCCCTAATCAATGTTCCTACACCTACTACAGCAAGTGTTGACAAGACTACCGTGAGAAATAGTCTCAAGTCCCAATAGAATCCGAAAGACTCGCGATTAAAAATTGCCGCGAGCACTAAATACACAGATATCGCAATTGCAAAAACTGCCAACACATAATAAACAACTAATATATTGGTTCTACGACGCGCTGCGTCTTGCAAATCGAAAAAATCCATAGACTCTATATTTGCGTTAATATCTAGCAGACGAAGACATCATAATAAAAATTGGGTTGCTATTTTATCGACTTGACCCAATATCATTGGATTGGTCTCAAAACAACCTTAGGTAAATGATACCTGGGGATTAGCACGTTCTTCAGTATCCTCAATTTCAAAGAGCGATGCCTGCTCGAAACCTAGCCTAGTTGAAAAGAGCATACTTGGAAATGTCTCACAAGCAATATTGTATGTCATAATAGCATCATTATAAGCTTGGCGAGAAAAAGCAACTTTGTTTTCGGTAGAACTCAGCTCTTCAGTCAATTGCATCATGTTCTGGTTTGCCTTTAAATCTGGGTAGGACTCAGCTAGAGCAAACAAACGACCCATAGTACCAGTTAAAACTGATTCAGCACCTATTAAGCTAGTCATAGCATCAGAATCACCTGGATTGTCAGCCGCAACATTACCTGCACTGGAGGCCTGGTTACGGGCCTGTATTACAGCATCGAGTGTATCCTTCTCATGTTCCATGTATGACTTTGCTGTCTCTACTAAATTAGGTATCAGATCGTAGCGACGTTTTAATTGTACGTCAATCTGTGCATACGAATTCTTATAACGGTTACGCAAGCTAACTAAACGATTATAAATACTAATAATCCAGACTATTAATACAGCTACAATAGCAATTATTATTATATTTGTATTCATGAATTTATCTCCACAATGGCTGTAAATATTATACAGTCTATAAATTAGTTTGTTATGTTACTGGATCAAGTAGATCAACTACAAAGATTATTATCAGCGAATAGGAATGCCTTTCTCAGCACGCATTTCAACTGCTTGCATACAATCTAAACCGTACTGTCTTTCAATCACATCCTTTAAGCCTGTACCTCCAAATCTACTGCCAGCATAGTAAGGATCGCACATACAAGTGTCGCCACTAGGTGGTGATACACATCCATATGACGTGAATTGAGCTTGCATAACAAACGTTTCCTGAGCACGTCTTACGCCTGCAACTAATATCAACATGAGTGCAGCAAATGAAAATATTGTAGAAAGATTCGGAGATGTTTTGTTCTTCAATGAGTCCCTTGATACGTTTATTATGTAAGCAAACGCAATGGATACAGCAATAATCGTTGCAATGTCCTCATAAATTATGTAAAACGGATACAAAAGTCGCAGAGCAGAAAAAAACAAGAGGCTCATTCCAACTAATGCCAAAAATATGATGTGTTTAATGTGCCTTGTATGATTAGCACGAACTGCTTGGGATATAGCAAGTAATATAACTAGCAATTCTGGCCACCGCTCATTGCGATAATGACTCAACCATGAGCTATAGACAGAATGCAAGTAATCGAACAGGGATGTATTGTCTCCATAACTTAAGAAAGACACAGAACTTTGCGGGTGTAATATTTCGAAAAACGAACGTGAAACAGCAATCTCTATATTAGTAGAAAGTGGCACAAAACTTCTAGAAGCAACATACCAAACATATGTCCATGCAATTGTCAGAACAATTACAAGCAAAATTGTTCTGATGCCAATAATATGTGATCTGAGCCAATTCAACACTACGTTTACAAGATTTTGACCACGAGCATTAGTAAAGACAGTCAACAGACCGGCTGCAACAATCGTAATTATGAGAAACAACATATATCTATTCAGAACAGGGTGTACGAAGCTAATATATGCAGCCACTTCAAACCCTATACACAACAAAAGCAAGTAAATAAGTGTATCACCTACATACTTCCCTAAAGAACCATGATTCTCTATGCTCGTTTTATATATATATGTACGTAATACGAAAATCACAAAAACAAATATAGATATGATAAAGACAAATCCCAATACTTCACCTACTAAGACAAACATTAAAATAATACTAAAGGAGCCGACAAACTCTGGCCAATAAGAAAGCAAAGGCAATAAGGGTGGTAAAAGTACTAAGTTGCCGATAATTGCACATCTAAACAAAAGACCACGAGATTCATTATTAGATCGTTCCAATGAAGTTTGGGGAACTAACAACAGCACCGACGGTACCAAAAAAAGATAAGGCATAGAGTTGCGCTTAGCAAAAAGTGCTAAAGCTAAACAGACACTGCTTATTACTATATTAAATGTAAATAGCCTTAAACCTGAGGACTTTACAGTCTTGAACATAAGATATAAGGATATTAGAGCTAAACATGCACTGAGTGCTTCCGATCGTATTCGTAAAAGAAATTGTATGTTTGACCAAGAAATGATAGTGAGCAAACTGGCAACAAAGCTTGCTACATTTGACCGACTCAACATACGTGTAAACCAAAACACTGTGGTTACGACCATCAAGTATATGGTCGAACCAAATATCCATCCCTTTTTTACAAACTGCTGTAGATGCACAAGAGGGTCATTATGGATGGTCAGACTTGCAAAAGTTGGTTCATTCAACAATCCCATCTTAGCAATAATCAAATAGAACCAACTTAGCATCTGGACTACCGGTAGACCTTCTCCAGCAGCAGTATGTTCTACAAAACCAGTAGGATAATTATCTAGGAAACGTAGTGAGGCAACTGAATAACAAAAATCAGAATCGATATTGTTCCAATAGCAACGATCTAGTACTGTAGACGAATAAAAGTACCATATAAACACAGTTGCTAATGCAAGCACTAAAACAAACCATATTGCATTAACTATGTATGTTTTTTTCATAAGCTCTGTAAGCGTTGGTCATTATATCTACTACAGCAATCGGTCGTTTGACACGAACAAGTTATGAGGTAACTTCACCTGAGGAATAAATTGCCAATAATATAATCAACATCAGGCTAGCAAAACCTGCAAGCAAATGGGCACGGAGGGACTCGAACCCCCGACCTCACGGATGTGAACCGTGCGCTCTAACCAGCTGAGCTACGTGCCCATGTTGGTAAGCACAAATTATATCACCTGGTATATTGCGCATTATTTTTCTCTATTCTGAACCAACCTCTTTACCATGTATGTTCCAGACAACTTATAACCTCGAGCCCGATAGTATTCACGAGTACCAACAGAAGCGATTACAGCCATAAAATTAAATCCAGATTCAACAGCAATCTGCTCTCCTTCATACATCAAACGCTTGCCTAATCCACGATGCTGAGCAGTTTTCCTGCCAATAGCATTTTCACCAATTGGAAGAGCAGATCCATAGACATGTAATTCACGAACTAATGCGGCCCCTTTGATTTCCTCAATATTCAAATCGCTGTCTGCCTCCGGTAATGAAAGCCGTAAATACCCCGCAAGATCGCCATTTTGCGTATTGTATGATAGAAAATGCTCTTCGCTTGAAACGCTTTGGTACACCAAATCATCCAAAATCAGTTTCTGTGACCGAATATCAATACCACGCACTTCACGGCACCTTATACAGCCACATTTTTGACCACGTTCTTGCAATTTCTTTTGTACAACCTGACGTAAGTTGCTAAGAGTACTACCAACCACAATATTTGGTGCAGGTATGTCACGATACACACGATTAATCCGACAATAAGCCGGTGTCTTGAGTTTGCAAGCTGCCACTAATTCAATCAATGTATCATCACTATAAGGTTGATATTCTCCTCGCTTCCAGTATTCGTACAGCTCAGCATTTGCTAACAATGAACATGGATATATCTTGATCTCATCAGGAAGCAAAGATACATCTGACCATAATAAATCATAGTCAACTCTATCAATATCTGGAGTCGACCCCAGGAGATTAGGCATCCAATGCAACACTATTTTAAAGCCCGCTGCACGCAATAACTGCATAGCATTTCTGGTATCGGACAAATTATGCCCTCGCTTATTCATATCAAGTATATCGTCGTGCAATGATTGAGCACCTAGCTGCACCTTGGTCACGCCCAGATTACGCAACCAACTAATCTCATCAGAGTCTATGTGATCAGGACGAGTCTCGATCACTAAGCCAACATTACGATGACGGGCGCCCTCATTCCATAACTGTGCCTGTTCCAACGAATCAGCTTCTTTACCATTCATAGCATCAAAACATCGCTTAACAAACCACTCCTGGTAATCACGCTGATAACTAGACCATGTACCACCTAAAATTAGCAATTCTATCTTGTCAACATCATGACCATTGTCTCTAAAAGTACCTATACGTGCATGAGTTTGGTCAAAGGGATCAAACTCATGTTGCTCAGCTCGCATAGCGCCAGGTTCATCAGACAAATAACTCTTGGGCATTCGTACATCTGTCGGACAAAAAATACATTTTCCAGGACAAGGATATGGTTTAGTCAGGACAGTTACAGGAGCAACTCCAGAAATGGTGCGAGTCGGTTTCATGCGCAAACGCTGAAGCAATGCTGGATCCGGCTCTAATTCTCCACTCTCACATAGATGACGATATGTTCTTATTACTAAATTCTTGCTGAACACACCGCTATAATCCCGCGAATGACGACGCAACAGAGCCCCCAACTGTTTTTCATCCAACATTGGTTGATTCTGCAAATCACGAATAATTTCTATCACTGGCTCAGCATAAATACTGACATCAGTAATATAATGGCTTTTAAGAGAATTCACAACAACTAGTATAATCTACAATCGTGAAGACCTCCACAACCAAAAAACTGCAATGTCTGAACTACAAATTCTATAAGCAGCATGCTGCTGATTTTTCTGATTCTCGCAATTACAGTCAACCTGGCATTGTGCGTTCACTAAAAATGTTAGGAGCTTACAATTCTCTCTTAGATATTGGATGCGGAAATGGAAGAGTACTTTTAGAAGCAAATAAAACACAATCAAAATATAAATACGTAGGAATTGACTTTAGTGCTGAAATGATGAGTAACGCACCAATCTGCTCCAATGCCATCTTCATTTGCCTGGACATAACATCACATAATTGGATGACCAGATTTCAAAAACCATTTGACGTTGTAGTATGTTTTTCTGTACTACATCATATTCCCGGACAAAAAGACCGTTTACAGGTCCTTAACAACATATACAAAACTCTGAAACCTGGTGGATACTGCGCAATTTCTGTCTGGCAATTCTTGGAAGCAACACGACTGCGACGCAAGATTGTTCCATGGGAGACGGTGGGACTTACGAAACAATCTGTCGAAGATGCTGACTATTTGATTGACTGGAAACGCGGTGATTACGGCATTCGGTATGTACATCATTTTTCACCAAGATCTCTAATAAACCTGTGTAAAGTTGCAGGATTTCAGGTAGAAAAATCATTTCACAGCGATGGAAAAAATGACAACTTGGGGCTATATATGATGCTTCGCAGACCGAATTAAACAGTAGACGCGAGTAGGAGGAGCACTCGCGTCTGACTGAAGGAGAAAATATGTAACTGAAGAGTTTCAGATTACAATTAAAGGATACTGCCCACCTCAAACAAATACTTGACGAACTACCATTGATTACCTGACGAATAGCATACTGCATATTACGCTATTCTATACACAATTGACCTTATAGATGAAACCAATAGCAGAATAACCACAAAACTTGTGTCTAAAATACGAAAAAAGTATCGATCAAAACTTTACCTTATGTAAATAGTTGAGATAGTATTACGGAGGAGTACCGGATGGTTCATTTGTTACATTTAATACAGAAGTGAATTTTAAGTTCGGTAAGAAAGTCCAGGTTACGACCTCACCAAAGTCTCCCATAATACCTTCATCACGTTGATTATAAATAACTCGAACGCCTTTGCCATTTCCTGTTGTTAACTCAATTTTTTCATTCCCAAAATAATCACGGCGCTCTCCCATCGGTAATATGCCTTGATACTCCAGGGCTCCATCTACACTTACTCTCAAAAACGCACGTTGTTCAATCATTACAGTAAGATTAATATCCGAAAAGTTCACTAATGCTGGCAAGTTGGTAGAAGTAACAGGCACATAACTTAGAAATGTAGAAGTAATAGTGGGGCCAAGTATGATCGGTGTAGATACCGCTTGTATATTAAGCTTAGTAATAGTATTTTTTAGATAGGGACTACCCCAAGAAAAAAACACTGCTAATGATATGACCAATAGCACAACAATCAGTATTTGCAGATTGAAAAACCGTGGCAATGAAAATATAGACTTTTCTGATGAATAATTCTTATGGAACGATGGAGAGTGTGTTAATGCTACATCAGGCCAATCCCTTTGAGGAGTAGTCACTTCTTTACTTGTTCTAAAAAAGGTTAGTAAACCTTTTTTACGTCGACCTTTTAGAGCCTGATGTAACATTGATATCGTGCTATCAGGATCAAGACCAACCTGCAATGCATATCTACGAACAAATCCATACAACTGAACATCCGACTGCAATATTGCAATATCCCCCTCTTCGATGGCAGTCAGATATTTCATCCTAATTCTAGTATCATGCTCGAGGTCTCTAAGAGATATCCCACGTTCTTGTCGAACATGCCTAAGATATTGACCTAAGTCAGAAAGCGACATTATTCATACCATAAAAAACACTTATCACCATGAACATTGTTATTCATCTACCAAGACATCAAAAAATATTCATATTGACTTTGTAATGAAAGATGGTCAAACAGCAAGCGATGCTGCATTACAATCCCATTCTTATGAACGAAATATAGCATCATTATATATTGAACAAACTTAAGACAATAGAAATTAAAATGAGGAATTCAATATTATATTACATATTGCATGTGACTAATCAATCTATTGCCACGACAATATTATATTGATTGACCACTTAATGCAGGATTATTCTGATATTTTTTCGAAGTCTCCAGAATCTGTTTCATCGACCGATTCACCCTCACTGGAGTTTTCATTATCAGACACAGACATATCAACTGCAATATCGGACTCATCATCACCAATAGTACTGACATCCTGACTTTCAGCACTCTCCCCATCTTGATAAACAACTACTGTGACCCTGGGAATCAAATCCGCTGTCAATCGAATCGGAACTTCTACAATACCAAGTTCACGAATCGGCGGTGCAATAACACTGCGACGATCAATCGTTTCTCCTGTAGCATCTTCAATTGCATCTGCAATCATTTGATGAGTTACAGAACCATATAGCCTTCCCTGTTCTCCTGCACGCACAGGAAACTCTATTCGTAAGTTTGCTAATAATTCTGCAGCACCAGCTTTATCACGATTTTCTTGTTCGCGACGCTTGTCACCTGCGATACGCACATTTTCAGCTTGCTTCTGTACACCTACAGTCGCTGGAACAGCAAAAGCACGAGGTAAAAGGTAATTGCGCGCATAACCATCCGCCACTTTTCTTACATCTCCTGCACGACCTAGGTTATAAACATCTTTCAGTAACATAACTTTCATCAGGATAAAGTCCTCTACCTATATACATATTGTAATTGACTGTGCATTCTACCAGATAATGCATTGCACAGTCAATTACAATATTTACGTACTAGAATTGGCAATCTCATTAGAGATCATCGAAGCAATTCGCGCATTGTTCTCCAGTAAAGCAATATTCACTAGCAAGCTTGCACCTCCCGTAAATTCCTTCACTTTTTCTAACAAATAAGGTGTGACGTATTTTCCTCTAATCCCATCTGTAACAGCCTGAGCCTGAGCACGATCAATAGCACTTTGAATCTCTGTGCCAGACAGTGATTCCTTTTCTGGTGGAGGTACAGTAACTAGCATGCCCCCTGTCATCCCTAGACCAGTATGTATGTCCCACAACTCAGCTGCTGACGTAGGCGTATCAGCACGGACTTCTAGCGATAAACCGCTAGATCTAGCATAAAAAGCCGGTAAATCGTCTACACCATATCCAACTACAGGCACACCATGTGTCTCGAGCCATTCTAATGTAGCTGAAAGATCTAAAATAGATTTTGCTCCTGAGCAAACCACCATCATAGAAGTACGGGCTATTTCTGGAAGATCTGCCGACACATCAGGGTCTTCTCCTCTATGCACACCACCTATACCACCTGTGGCCATAACTCTTATACCAGCCCAACTTGCCGCTATCATAGTGCCAGACACCGTAGTCGCTCCAGTAAGTCCTCTACCAACAACATTAGAAAAATCACGCCGGCTAACCTTAACTACTTGGTCAGTATTGGCTAATATCTCAAGCTCGTCATCATCCAGACCAATCTTTACCTTACCATCCATGATAGCTATCGTGGCTGGAATTGCGCCTTGAGATCGTACAACTGATTGCAATCTGCGGGCTGTGTCCAGATTCTGAGGACGTGGCAGACCATGTGCAATGACAGTAGATTCTAATGCCACAACTGGTTTTCCAGCATCAACAGCTGACTTAACTTCGGGCAGCAACTCAACAAATTTATAATTCATAACATATCCTCAAATTGTATTGTTTTTGTCAGATATTAATTCGCTCTATAGAAGATTTCTATTATCTGCACAGACCCATCTGGAAATTCATCAGAAACAAGTCTTTCGTAATTCAAATTGTTGTAAAGACCCGCATTAATAATGTAGGAGCCTGTCTCTATATCAGATGAAAGTACAATTGTATGATCATCAAAAATATATTCACCTGGCAACCAACCAGCAGTGGGACGTGTCCAATTAGCAGGCTTACCATCAGATTGAGCGACTATATTCCCTGACTCATCAAGGATGTGCACAAACACATGATAGTCTTCAGTTATATTCACATTAGCCTCCCAAACCAATTTAATGTTTAGAATTCCACTATCTAAAATGGATTGATCGATGATTTGATATCCAGACAGAGTAGCCAGATTACCTAGTTCAATACCTAACATAGTCATATCAGTTGGTTTCACAAATATCCTTTCCGGCACATTGACGCGCAACAAATTAGTATGTTCATACTCCCCCAATATATTACCTTCTGGATCCACTAACTTTACATGCCAAATATATTGACCGCTGGAAAGATGTGCTGGGACTCGTATGATGTATTGTTCCCGCACTGTCTCACCTGCCCTCCATGCACTTGGCGGATGATCAATTCCTATCTCAAAATCAAAGGAGGCTTGCTCTTTTCGATTAGGTCCTAACATGCTTATGCGTGCATTATATGGTCCACTGCCAGATTCCATACCACTCCATACAACCTGTATTCCAACATCTTCTCCTGACACAGCCTCAATTCTGTCTATCACAAAATCCCAAAGCAACCACCCTTCATCTCCTATAACAGCCAACGGCTCTACATCTGCGAAAGAACTTGTGTCCGCACTAACAATTTGTAATGTGCCGATAGTGCTCACATCCAATACTTCTAGTGTATCCTGACGAAATGCAATCACTTCTAGATAATACGTGCCAGGAGGAGTACCTGACAATGGCTGTATAGCATACTTGTCAATAACATATTTGTCTGGTGGCCAAAAATCTGTACCTGGCATGAATCGCCAACCTCTAGGCCGTACAATCTCCGATGTATTCCATAAACGACCATGTATATCACGTAAACGAACATTAAAACTGTACACCAGTCCGATACTACGCTGAGCCTGCCAAAATAGATCTAGTTCAACAATATCATCTGCAGCAATAGAATCTTCGCTCAATGAATATCCATGTAACCACAGCTCACTATCGAAATCTATCCCTAATGAATTCTGCATATGTAATGGTCTATTACCATCTAAAAGACCATGTTTACGTATCGGATTTTCAAAAATGACAGATAAAATGAACACCAATACCAGTAAAACTGTGAATATAGCAAGAGGTTTAGCATTGAGCACTTCTGTGGAGATACCTATTTGCACTTTAGAGCGACTAGATCTAAATACTATCACTACTAGAAATGATGCGAGACTAAGCATACCAGACCAATAACGTACACTTGTAGTATCAAAAGATAACACCAGCGAATGATCACCAGATGGCACATTTACTTTGATCAATCCATGGGGCTGTGAAACAACTATTGGAATAGGATTATTGTCAATCCGTGCACGCCAACCTGGAAAGAAAAAATGCTTAAAGGTTAACTCTAAAGTGTCGGGGGTAACAATCCTATAAGTATCGCTTAAGATATCGTTTTCAACATGCTGCACCTTAGCACCGGTTGGTAGAAATAGCCTGTCCAATCGATCTGGGTCTGAGCTATTTAGTAGCATATCACGCTGCGCATCAGTAGCAGGCAATTCTTGTACCCATTGTGGCAAATATTCTGCAGTAGTTGACGTACCAATGAGCCAAGGTGGCATCTCAAAGCGGGCCAAGTCTGCAACATTTGTTGGTGATACCAAAGCCTCCCGAGGCGGGTACAACCATGGTAAACCATTTAATATAATAGCGATAATACCCATCATTAGTAGCATTGTCCTGCTTTTTGATATGGTGGACATGGATCCTGCAGCTAATAAAGATATCATCAGAGATGCTGGTCCAATGAAACGCCAAGGCCATAAGGTAAGTTGTAAAAGCGATAGTTCATCCCATATCAAGCGAGACTGAGGCAATATCAAAAATATTGCTATCAAGCTTAATAAAGACAACAATATTAATTCAGAAAAATGTCTGCTGTCTAGCGATTTTGCACGCCAGAGAGTCAATCCAGAAAATACGATCGTAACTATAGACAACGGACTAGAGACTATAGGATTTAACAAATCGCTATCAACAGGAAGTAAAGGATACGTAAACAATCCACTTACAGGAGTAAAGTTTTGGTGATATATAATGCCAGTTGAAGCATAACCCGACGCTACCTGCACATACTGTAGTTCCACTAAAGCCGGTACCCAATAAAATGCTGTTAGACCCATACCTATTATCACTGACATAGCAATCTGAAAAATAGCCACGCGCATCTGTGCACGACCATGCCATAGCGCATAGACAAATAATATAGGTGATATCTGCACCGCAGACCCATTATGCGAAAGAATCAATATGGCGTATGTCAAACCTGCCCACAACACAAATTTTCGCTCACCACGAGCAGCATTCGACCAGGTCCAAAAACAAAAAGGTAGAGCAGCTAGCGCCAACGATTCAGGCAATCCACCGCGCACATTTGCAGTCATCAACAAATAAGGGCAATAAACAAATCCTACTGCAGCCAAGACACCAGCGCTTTCATCTTTAAACAAGTCTCTACCAAACAGAAATGTGCCCCAAGCAGTTGTTAGAGTAACTATAGATGTAACAATTCGATAAGACCATAGAAAATCCAAGCCTGAAGCCATATGAGTGACAGTAATTAGATAATGAGACAGATAAGGAAAATAGTTGAATACAGGATATCCATATCCGTGTACTAGATGTGGTCCCCAACGCGGAAAAATAACCCCTTCACGTAGTAATTGCTCAAGCTCAAAGGCTCTATATACATGCGTGGCCAAATCATTGGTTATAGGTACTTGGCCGCCTAGAAAAGGAAATATAGCGGGTATTGCCAATGTTGCGAGCAATGCTAACAATCTAGTAGCACGATGACGGAAAAACATAAATGGGATTATACTAGAGTAGATTTGTCGAAGATCATATCAAATTGACCAACACATTTACGCAGATTTGCGTGTACAAATGAATAGCTATTAGGATATTCATATAAATGATAACCTAGCAGTGATATATTTTGGGTAAATTTTACAATAATATCTTGACCAATCTTAATATCGCACATATTTTTAATTACAATTTTGTACATTGCTACCAAATAAACACCAAGAAATTGAGAGAAAATCAGTGAGCACTATATTAGTAGGAGGAAAAATATGTACTCCGGACAAGGTGTTTAATCCGGAAGCATTAGTCATTGACAACAAGTCAATTACTCTTATTCAGAACAAATCGGAATTTAAAGTACCAAAAGATGCGAATGTGTTGGATACAAGTGGATGCTGGATACTACCTGGATGTAATCCAAATCTATTCCTGGTAAAACCCAATGCTCTTGAAGAATCTACCCTTACTGGATCAAAAGTTGAATCTACAGAAGATGCTCTGAATGCAGCATCTTCCATACTCCAAACTGGAGTAAAGCATGTAATCATCACTCAAGGTAGAAAAGGTGCTCTATTGTCCAATCAAGCAGGTACATGGATTGCTGTTGCCCCATCTATAACTAAGCGCAATGATATTGATGCAGGTGACGAATTTATGACAGGGATAATCTATGGACTATCGTGCAATTTGTCATGGCCTGAGATATTAAGATAGGGAGTAGCATGTGGTACAGCCGCAGCAAGTACATAAGGCACAACTATAGGATCTTTCACAGTCGCAAAACAAATATTATCCAATGTGAAAATTGATACTTGTTGAAATAGTATGATGTTACACTATAGACTTGGTCATAAAATTACTTTTAATATTTATAGCAAATAAAGCAAATAAAAGATTAATATGAAATCATTTACTCCACCAACCAGAATACTTATGGGTCCAGGTCCTTCAGTTGTTCACCCCAGAATTCTAGATGCCATGGCTAGACCAACAATAGGACATTTAGACCCTGCCTTTGTTGACATGATGGATGAAGTTAAAGAAATGCTGAAATATGCATTCAAGACTGAAAATGCACTAACTATGCCTGTCTCCGCTCCTGGATCAGCTGGCATGGAAACATGCTTTGTAAACCTGGTGGAGCCGGGTGACAAAGTTATCATTTGTATCAATGGTGTTTTTGGACTACGAATGAAAGAGAATGTCACTCGTCTTGGTGGTGAGGCGATTGTCGTTGAGGATGAATGGGGTACTGCTGTTAGTCCTGAAAAAGTTGAGCAAGCGTTAGTTGAAAACCCTGACACTAAAATTGTCGCATTTGTTCATGCAGAAACTTCAACAGGAGCACTCTCTGATGCTAAAACTCTATGTCAGATTGCCAATCAACACGGCTGCATCAATATCGTTGACGCCGTAACTTCATTGGCAGGCTCAGAATTAAGGGTTGATGAATGGAGAATAGATGCCATCTATTCAGGTTCTCAGAAGTGCTTATCAGCAATGCCTGGGTTATCTCCCGTTAGTTTTAGCGAAAGAGCAATTGAAAAGTTAACCAATCGAAAGACACCAGTAACAAGTTGGTTTCTAGATCTCAATTTGGTAATGGGTTATTGGGGTGAAGGCTCAAAGCGAGCATATCATCACACCGCACCAGTCAATACCTTGTATGGTCTGCATGAATCCTTGGTAATGTTATCTGAGGAAGGAATCGAAAATTCTTGGAGTCGACACCAACAAAACCACATACTCCTTAGGGATGGTCTTAATAATCTAGGAATTAACTATTTAGTCGACGAAGATAGTAGGCTGCCTCAACTGAATAGTGTACTAATTCCTCAAGATCAAGATGATTTAGGTGTTCGCTCTTCGTTGCTAAAGAACTATAACATTGACATTGGAGCTGGCCTGGGTCCACTTGAAGGCAAGATATGGAGAATAGGTCTCATGGGCCACTCAAGCCGACGTGAAAATGTAGCCTTGTTATTAGC
>DDZT01000036.1 GCA_002346435.1 Anaerolineales bacterium UBA3001 | reverse complement strand
TGAAAATGTAGCCTTGTTATTAGCTGCTTTAGGTAACCTAATAAACTAAACAAAAGTACCCATACAAAAGTATGGGTACTTGTATTCACTAGACCATACACTACCTAATAGTATCTAGAATCCAACTTTTCTACTAGAACTTAGTCACCTATTACTTTGTGGGTCCAATTCAAAGGTGACAAACGCACGCCACCATTCTGGGTTACTAGATAGTTGTCTGACACAAGAAAGGCACGATCACCTTTAAGGCGAGTACTAGGATGAAAAGATATGACCATATTTGTCTTCAACAGCTCACTTGGAGTAAACCATGATGATGGTCCATCACTTTCATCAAGACCAATTGAATGACAATTTGGTGTATGTTTTCCAGGAGGAGCTCCAGAAGGAAGAGGTTCAGTTGCCACTTCAAATCCTAACTCTTCCCAAGTTGCATTACTAACCTCAGATATTCGGCCTATAGGATTGCCATCGCGCAACTCGTATGCACAAGCCTCAATTACCTTCTCGTGAGCATCAATCTGTGATTGAAGTTCCGCATCTAACGGTTCAAAAGTGTAAAAAGCAGTCATTTCAATCCAATACCCAAGTTCGCTGGCGTACACAAGTTCAAACAAAATCTTGTCATCCTGAGTAAATTCCCGATCTACGGTAGTAGGTATCGTATAAGGACGCAAATCCATAGAGTACTTTGAACGTCCCCAAATCATGCCATTGGCTCTTAGGTATTCTTCTGCAGCGCTTGCAGCTTCCCATGCGCGTACACCCGGTCGAGCCACATGTTCGAAAATATCAAAAGCCTCTTTTGTCATACGTCCCAGATCATAAAAATGCTCGATCTCAAAATGAGATTTGATCGAGCGCATAGCATCTAATTCCTTAGTGATGTCCACAAATTCACGACCATCCAGTTCAGCTTTTGCGCGTTCCATATCCCCTACAGTCCAATGAGTAGGAATATGCTCGATGCCAACCTTTTTTAGTTTTGTTGTGGCACCAGCTACTATCTCTAATACACGGCCATAGGTATCAGGATCCGGATTTTCCACCCAAGAAGTCGTTGCTTCTTGTCGGTTCCATTCCGCACCATATGATGACCATATAAGCAAAGCCGGTTCTGGGTCATCAGCAGTCAACACAACCCAGGCAGGTCCTGCCCACAAATTCAGATTAGTAAAATATTGAGCCATACCCATCATGCCCGGCGCACCTCTTGCCGGAATCAGTATAGCTCCCAAGCCCTTTTCCTCCATTAGAGCTTTTGCAGCAGCAACTCGTCTTGCTACATCTTGTTCTAGAGCAAATCTTCTAAGCATTTTTTCCTCCTTTTAATTATCAGGCAACAAAACAGGTCTCAAAACACTACATTGCATACTCTGAATAATGTACCTATATTTAAATCTCCGATGGAAAACTGATGTTTTGATTATCTGCTAAAACTAATAGTTTTTCGACACTACGCTCATCAATCGGTACTCCAGATTCATTGGAATCCCTTTCGGTTAGAAATTCCAATTCACCAGGCAAGTAAACGGTCCTACCTTCAATTGGCTTGGCAGAACGAATTTCTCCTACCAGCTGCTCTAATCTTTCTTGAAATTTCTTTTTCTCCATAAAAAACTCTGGGTTGAATGCCATAATCATGTGACCCACATCATGATTCACATCGCCTTGAAAACATTGAGTGCCAAATAAAGATCCACTCATGACTCCACATAACACATCAGTGAACAAGGCAAGACCATAGCCTTTGAATTCACCTATAGGATATTGTGTTCCTGTAGACTCACTACCATCAGCATTAAGAAAATCTGCTGGGTTAGTACTCTTGGCACCATCTGCTGTAAGCATCCAATTATCAGGCACGTCCTGTCCTTCCCGAAAAGCCCACATAACCATTCCTTGTCCAGACTGTGTTAGCGCCATATCCAACAAGATTGGGTCGGCACCCTCTCTAGGAATACCTATACCCCAGGGGCTAGTAGCAAGAACAGGTTCTGTAGCACCCCAAGGAGCCATTTCAGCCCTAGCATTAGTCATCACATAACCAATCATACCTGACTTAGTAATTGATTCTGCATGATAACCAGCTTGTCCAAAATGATTACTATGCTTGATGGAAACTATACCTATTCCCACTTTTGATGCCTTCTCCACAGCAAGTTCTGAACCTTTTTGCGCAACCACATATCCAAAACCTTGGTGACCATCTACCAAAGCAGCTGCTGGAGAATCCTCCAGTACCTCAAACTCAGCATTACAGTTAATGCCACCATTTCCAAGTTGTAAAGTAAGTCTAAAAAGTTTCTCTAGCCCTTGACCTTTACCTGGATGCCAACGACTAGCTGCAGCCACAACACCTGCTGAAGTTATACGTGCTTCCTCTTCATTAGCCCCCAAAGACATCAGATACTTCTCACAAAATTCATTTAGGTCGTTACGGTTGTAACGACGGACTGGAATATCGTAGTTATACATTGTAAAATTCCACCCTCCTCCTGAGTGTATGCATACTAGTAAATCAATAAATAAAGTTCATTTATTTACAAATTGTTGCTTGACTACAATAAATTGTAGCAGCAATATTTTTTTAATCTATATAGGTAAAAATTAAATCTAGAATAGATCTTCAATTGCGGTCAGCACGTAATCAATTTGGTTATCGTCCATTTCGGGAGAAACTGGCAATGCTATTAGTTCACGCGCTACCTGTTCGGTGACTGGCAGACTATCTCCACCAATGACATTGTTCCTATAAACTGGTTGTTTATGCATTGCTGGTGCATAATGGGTTCCTGTTTCAATACGTCTTTTCCGCATTTCATTATGTAGCTCATCCCGACGGGAAGATAGTATTACATAGCTTGAGAAAGATGGGTCTGCATTCTCACTAAAAGTTGGTAGCTTCACCTGTTTATCTAACAAGGCGCTACGGTATAAACCAGCAATTCTTTTGCGTTTGTCCGTCCAATCCATTAGATAAGGAAGCTTAGCATGCACAACTACTGCCTGTAGCGGGTCCATAGGTAAATTAAATCCTTCTACTACATGTTCATCAGACAAAGGTGGAGTTCTACTGGGATCAAATTCCTTACCGTAACCTCTAAATAAACTTACTTTTTCTGCTAATGCAGAGTTATCAGTAACAACCATGCCAGCATTCCCACTAGACGAAAGAGGTTTAGCAGCTGCCAGACTAATAATAGTCAGGTCTGAATAAAAACCAACATGATGATTTGCATATCGTGCACCTATTGCTAAAGCAGCATCTTCAATAATCTTTAGCCCATGTTCATCAGCAACTTTACGCAAAGCAATGCAATCCGACGGGTGTCCATACAAATCTACAGGTAGTATTGCCTTAGTCCGATCTGTAACTGCAGAGGCTACTCGACTCCCATCAATCGTATAATCACTCTCCAATATATCTACCAAAACTATAGTAGCTCCAATAATCGATATTGCCGCGGTCGTAGAGATGTCTGAGTTTCCTACTGTAATAACTTCATCACCAGGCCCAACATCACAAGCACGCAGTGCTAGTATTAAACCGGCCGTAGCAGACTGTACTGCCACAGCATATTTCATGCCTAATTTAGAAGCAAAATCAGATTCAAGCGGTTTAAATTCAGCATTTCCAGCCACATAGGGATTGAACATAACGTTTTCAAGACCACTCATTATTTCTTTTCTTAATGAACGATTAGTGTCATATCCCTGTGCCCTAGGCACAATCCAATCTGTGTTATTTACTGTCATGATGATAACCCTATTCCCCTGACAAAAAGTTGTCGGTACTATAATTGTCTAAAGTATTAATTTGGTCGCAAAAATTGTCCGTAACCTCGCTCTCCTGCAATTTCTCCATCACTGTAAATTAGATTGCCACGCACATAGGTCTGTAATATTCGCCCACTAATATTCAATCCAGAGTACACACGATCACAATCCTTTGCTTTAGTAAACCAATTGGCACTGTCAACCACGTATTCATCTTTCGGATCAAATACTATAAAGTCAGCATCAGAACCCACACTAATTGCACCTTTTCTGGGCCAAAGATTAAATAGTTTAGCTGGCGACTCACATACTAACTCTATTGATTTAGATAAATCCCATTGGCCATTCAGAGCATAATGCAGAGACATTGGATATAACATTTCAAGACTTGGAAGTCCCGGAGGTGAACTCACCAAATCATGCCATGTAGCCTCTTTCTCAGCTGCTGTGAATGGTGCATGATCAGTAGTTAGGATCATTAATGTGTTGTCCCTAACACCTGCCCACAATGCTTCCTGATCGTTTTTAAATCTAATTGGAGGATTCACTTTAGCATAAGGTCCAGCCTTGGATAAAACATCAGCAGTAAACTCTAGATAATGTAAACAAACCTCTCCAGTCACATCCACTCCAGACTGAATTGCATGTCTAATAATATCAACGCCTTTAGCTGAACTGACATGCGCGATATGTATTGGTCTGTTAACATGTTCAGCAAGCGAGACGGCACTTGAAATAGCCACTGCTTCCACTATATCAGGACGAGATTTTGGATGCACCATCGGGTCAGACAGATCGCTTTTTAATGCTAGATCAATATAGTGATTAAGCAATTGATCATCTTCGCAATGGATCACAAATGGAATATCATATTTCGCGGTTTTCTGAAACGCCACCAACAAATCGGATTTATTTGCAGCAGCAATACCGTCAAATTCATCCCCTCGGCCAGGAGGAGCATCTACCATAAAAGCTTTAAATGCAATGGCGCCTGCATTTACCATGTCTTCAATGGCTTGTTCATCACAACCCACAGGTCCACAATACAAACCAAAATCCACGTATGCGTTATCTTCACCCAACTTCTTGCGGCTTTCAAGTATCGCTGAACTATTGACACATGGTTTGGATATTGGCATTTCTAACATAGTCGTAACACCACCTGCCGCAGCAGCACGTGTTTCAGTAGCAAAATCTCCGCGTTCCGGCGCTGCTGGAGCACGACAATGAACATGTACGTCAATTGCACCTGGCAATAAATATTTTCCCTGTAAATCAATAGTGGTTAAATCTCCGATATCAGTACCTGTCTCAAGAAGCTCGGCAATTTTCCCGTCCTCTACAACCACCATACATGATCTTAGATCACCATCAGCAAACACCATACCGTTAATAAACACAACCCTATTACTAGACAAATCTGATACCATAGCTTTTATATATCCTCTTTAGACATTATTTATAACTAGTCTTTAACATCAATTCTTGAATCTGTCTTCGCTGATTGAATAATTGCTTCAACTACAGCCGCAGAGTGCACGCCATCATTCACAGAAGAGCAAGGTTCTCTATCCTCTACAATAGCATTTACTACGTCTCTTGCCTGTTTAACAAACTGGTCGTCTTGAACAATACTTTTTCTATAGTTCTCTACCGCAGTACATATCTCAAAACTTTGGCCTAACTTGATATTGATCAAGCCTTGAGAACCGGCAACAACTGTACTTATAAAAGGTTTACTGACATCGACATTCGGCTGGTAGCCAACAACAGAACCCACAACTCCATTTTCAAACATCAGACTAGCCACAATCCCATGAATTGAACCCTCATATATACCGTCAAGGTTTGTTTGGGCATACACACTAGCAACTTTAGAATTGGCCAACCAACCTTGCCAATCTATTCGATGAATTGCACTATAACCTAAAACACCAAGACCAGCTTCAGAATCATTCCATAACCATTCTGGCAATCTCTCTCCACCTGACAACCAAAATATATCTGTTAGATATACAACTTCACCGCAATCTTTTTGTGTTATATGTCTATGTGCAGCCTGCAGTTCCATCCGGTGACGATGTACAAATCCTACTGCACATTTGAGTTTTTTTTCCGCACATATCGCAGCTATTTCTTTGGCTTGAGATAAATTTGAAGCCAATGGCTTTTCTACCAATAATGATATATTGCTATTAAGTCCATCAATTGCCAACTTATGGTGTGTAGCATGAGGAGTAGCTATTACAAACAAATCGATCCCAAAGTCAAACAGGTCTGCATAGTTCTCAAAAACCTCAATGTTCGACGTTTTCCCAATTTGCTGTGCTAGTTCTATATTCTCGTCACAAATACCCACCACACTAGCTAGCGAACCTAATGATTGAAAAGCATCAATATGCTTGCGGCCTGCCATGCCACATCCCACAATGCCTACACGAACTGAGGTCATATTAGTTAGCCATTAATCTCTATAATCATTTTCATACATGGAAATACGAACAAAAAACAATTCAATTACAACGACAACTATTGTTGTTTCTAATCTAATTTAACCTTCAAGTTTACTGATTCTCGGTCTATTACCTGAGTCACATCACCAAGTATGCCAACCGATGTGTTACCGATAGTAGGCCACTCCTGACCACTTGGTATAACAGTCCCTTTACGCTCTGCTTTGAGCTCTGAGATCAAATCTCCAGTGTATGGATTAATCAGCTTACCATAGGTACCTTGAGCTTCTACTTCCTGACCAAATTTCGCTTCACGTATGAACAAACCATCGTCACTCGATTTCCAGACTACATTGCCCGCATCATACACATCACAATGTCTCTGCGTATATATCGGCTCAGTGGCAATCATATCAAGTGCCCACAATATGTTCAAAATACCTTGCTCAGCATCTTGAATATCACGAGAGCTATTAGCATACCATCCAGTACCTCCACTCAACTCCGGAGTCAAATGAATTATATTATTGTCCGTAAGAACATCTGATTGATTTTCTGCAAATGTACCAGGCGGAAAATAGGCAACGGAACTCAGACCAAATACTACAGCCAGATTGAGCCGCTTTTCTTCAATACTGTTCCAATTATTTTCATCTTGTGGAGCATCTATTAAGATATAACGCTCATAGGCAGTACGACCACCTTGATGAAAGTCAATGAGAATATCTGAGTGCAGCACTATGTTATTAAAGTAATGATAGGAAATCTGCTCAGTGATAGAACCGTCAATATTGCCAGGAAAGGATGCTAAAATATCTTTGCCGTCAGCAGGTGACAACCTTACACCCGTCTCGAATCCCAGAATATTCAGTACTGGGACTGCAATAACAGTTCCTGAAAGCTCGTTTGGATTAAGGCTATCGAGTAAATTAAGTATACCAACACTACCAGCTATCTCGTTGCCATGAGCAGCACCCTGAACTAACACTGTTGGGCCAGGTCTGACTCCAGAAATAACATGTATGGGTAATTTAACTTCAGACAAGCTACGAGTTTTCCCTGCTGGTAAATATCCAAAAGTGCGCTTACCGCCAAACGGCGGTAAGCCAACAGAACCAATTTGAGCTATTAATTCATCGTCTCTGTATACAGAGTTCATGGAAGTAGATTGTCTACAGTCCTCTCAACTATGCCAAAAAAGCAACACCATTCGCCCTCTAACACTGAAGCACGTGATCGTAACCCAAACACTACTCCATCCTGCGGTGCCTGTACCGTTCCTGTCACATTGCCATAAACATTGTAAACCTTGCCTAGCTCAGTGCCTTTCGGCATCATTGTCTCAAACTTTACATCAGGAGATCCTACCCACATGCCTGATGCTGGAGCTAAAAGTGCCTGTTGATATCCTTGCATCCATTCGCTGGCATAAGTAGCTTCCCCTTCAATCATATCGTAATGTCGCATCACATTTAGGTAACTATCCCTAAGATCTTTAGCAATTTCATCAAAATCGCTCGTGAGCAAACGACAATTGCCACCTAGCTCAGCAGTTATACCAGCCTTGCCCAAGTTTCCTATCATTGAGCTCGGGTTACCACCACCCGATGGACTTGGAAAAACTAATGGCCATTGTGGTCCCATTGCAGCAGCCAATTCCATACTCTGTGGATTATCAGTGGCAAAAATCATGTGAGCCAAATATGAATGTTCACCACCCGAATGAAGAGCAATTTGTAGATCACAGACATCTTTCATAGCATTCCAATGAGCGTCTGCTATACGTTCAGTCGGATATCCATCAGGGCTACCTGGATACACTCGGTTTAGATCATACGCAAATGTATCTAAGGGATTACCTCTATTACCAGCAGCAAAAGCACCAACATTCATCACTGGTACAGCTACTACAGTGCCCGCTAAAGATTCGGGGTCAATGTCATCCAACGCCATAAATATAGAGTATGGTCCTTCCGGCTCATCACCATGAGTAGCTCCATTTAGCCACAAAATTGGACCATCTTTTTTACCTCTAACAACTATTATTGGTATTATCTCCTTTTCACCAAAAACACTTGTGTTTGTCTCAATACCACCATAAGCTTTTTCTCCAGGCGAGACATTAACTGTTCCGATCGTTAATTTACTAGACATATATTCTCCTTAATTCTTATAGATTTGTTACTATTTAATACTACCTTATTTGTCAATTATTTATTATCGACTAACTTTGTACCAATATTAGCTTCATCTGATATCAATGGTCTCAATTCAGCAGATGGCCCACTCATAAACACCAATACACCTGGTCCATGACCTCCTCGCAGGCTATTTCCCTGGCAAACAACACCAATGCTCGATCTTTCTTTAAAACGCCCATGACTATACGTACTATCCCAATCTTTGATCAGCACCAAATCACCAAAGCACAGTTCGTTATCCAAACAAGAAGAAGCAATTGACATTTGAATTCCAATCGGACCATATTCACTTAGGCCTGCACCAGCCCCAGCAGCTTCCCCAGGCAGCTCATGTCGCACTGATAATGTAAAACCATCTCCCAGCTTTTCTTCATGGATACCAAGAGAATCAAGCAAACGTGGAGAACAACTTCTCAAATGAATTTCAGGATAATCTATCAAATACAAGCCAGTACCATAAGCTTCTATGAGAACATTATCCCCTGGAGCCATTAGATTGAGAGTCTCTACAGAAAAATCACATATTACTTGCTCCAAAAATCTGCCGCTTTTACCAGTTACTATACCTGTTTTACCAGTAGCAGCACCACTCACAATTCGAGCACGATTACCCAAGCATGATAATGCACGTAATGCGGTGTTTTCACCTTCGACTTCATTACGAATAGACGCACCAGGTTGTATCATTTCTGCGGCCCATCTGTCCACACTGTCCCCAAGTCTGACGTTATATATCAAGCCACCATACATAGGCAGCAAGTAAGCCTTTCCATCAGCATCAACAAAATACGGAAGAGCAGGTACATCAGGCATACGAGGTTGATCCACCTTGCCAACCACTGATATTCGTACTAAATTGTCCTGATTAGTTCTAATCATTGTATATTACCTGCCACAATACTATCTTATTATAAACCTAACAAACCACCAATATTACAGTTAGGGTCAACAACGGGTCGTATTTCACCATTGACACATGACATCAGCTCTTGACATCCAGGCCCATGACCCAACCATGAAGAATCACCATGCATGATCAATGCGATGGTGACTGCACCTTCCAAGTACCGTCGACTAAAGCGATGATCAGAATCTGCAACAGCAACAATATCTCCCAATTTTAGATCTTGCAAGCCTAATGCCTTCAACTCTTCCCAGTCAGGAGTCATCATATCTTGATCAACAAAATCCGGAGCTAACTCGTATCCGCTGCCCATGATGTATGATGGGATTTCTGCAACAACTGGAACATCTAGAGTACCATCTGACCCAACACTAATATCCCATCGCTTTAATAATTGTGGTCCTATTTTTTTTGTTACTACACCCTCATATCCGTTTATTGTCAAACCTCTACCCACTGTTTTTACAACAACCTTATCCATTCCAGTCATAGCCTGTAATATATCTTCGTCAAAATGTGCCATTAGACGTGCATGTTCACCGGTAATAGTACCTTTCTTGCCAACCGCAGGCCCATCAATCAGCACAACCTCATTACCTATACACCCATAGTAATGAAGTGCCTGATCGACTTCTATATCTGGATTTCTTATACTTACCGCAGGTTCAATATGATCTCCACCAGGTCTAAACGCATTGGATCCTATCCCAACATTGTATACTATGCCTCCCATACCAATAGGAACCACATTTTCTCCGTGCTTAGTGGGTTTGTATACTCCTTTAGATAGCTCAGGATGCGCCACCTGAGCACTTATACCAACTTCTACTAAATCAGCAACATTTGTTTTGATTGAGGTCATATCAATATATTATACGACAGCTATTACACACACAGTATTTAGATACTACGAAAAGATGTATTTCTGATAATCGACACCCTGCAAAGCTTTCTTGCTTTCAAATTTAGCGTCTTCAATAACTTTATCTACGTCTACATTGGTGTGTTGCCCACCCTGAAGTAGTATTTCCCCGTCGACAATAACAGTATCAACATCATTACCATTCGCATAAAATGATAGCATCCACGGAGCTGAATAACATGGTGTGAGATGTGGTTTCTGGAAATTGATGACCGTTATATCAGCTTGTTTACCCACTTCGATAGATCCAACTCTCTCATCAATATTGAGTGCACGTGCTGCATCAATTGTCACCATACGCAATAATTTGGCTGGTAAGACAGTTTCCTGGCTTCCAGTACGATGCCATTCTGCCCAAGCCACACGTGATAACTCACCAATGAGATCATAGGAAGTATAAGGTGCCGAACCATCAGTAGAAACTGTAACCTGTGCTCCAGCTTGTAACAAATCTGAAACAGGACATACACCATACCAGAGATTTTCATGTGTAAAAGGCACTACAGCAATCCCTGTCGAACATTCACCAAGAATTTTCACCTCCTGCTCACGCAAGCCATTGCAATGAGCAAACAACGTAGGACCTTTAAGAAGGTCCTTTGTAACACCTTCACCAAATTCCTCCACAGCAAAATCAACAGAGCCAACAAATGCATGAGAATGCAAAAGCACGTTATGTTTATCAGCAATTTCACGTATCTGTTGTGCCTTGTCTATCATCTCTGGTATATCCTTGCTATTATAAGAGTAAGGGAATTTGGGATGAGCTGCTTGTCTACTTAATAGATATGGATAATGTAATGAAACCTCTATGCGTCCATCGTTCGACTTGTGATAATCATGTATGATCTGTTCAGTATTAGACAAACATTGTTCATAAGTAAACAATGACCGTGTAGCTTGTCCATTCTCCCATAATGTACCTTCCCAAGGAATGGGAACATGACTGACAAATGGGTCCGGAGGACCTACACCCACTACTGTTTTGCTACCGACACTAGCCACAGCCTCAATATTTTTCTGAGCATAAACCACGTTATCAGTTCTAGCAGGAGTAGCTCCTATAACACTATAGCCTGTGGTAACACCAAATCTTATACGCTCTACAGCTGCAAGCATTGATTCCATATACCACCACCGCGGACTTGAATTATGGAAATAGACCGGGTTGGTAGGCCAACCATGATCTGGATGATATAAACTCTTAATTAATCCATGTCCCGCGTGCCCATAGGTGTCAATCAATCCAGGAAGAGCCATCATACCTCTTAGGTTGATTTCCTTATCAGCTTTGTACATACCATTTATAGTTGCTGCTTCATCAACTGCAACAATCTTGTCATTGGTAATAGCGATGCTTGCATCATGAATAATACGATCTTCAGAATCCATGGTCATCACATCATCAACAGATACCAATAGGTCGCAAGTTTTTTTGCTCATTGAAATCCCTCTTAGCTTGTAGTACTGCTCAACTATTAAAATTGAACAGAATATCTAAAGTAATGAAACTAAAGAGCTAACAGAGTGTCTTGAGATACATCAGAAGACACCACTGTTAGCTCTCTACTTTTTTGCAAACTTTACTTCTGTTCTAAAGCTATTATGCTTAGATTATATTAGTCTAGCCAAGCATACTTGACTGGCCATATAGTCTGAGCCGGGTCAAGATAAAGACCGTTCACATCGGATCGAGTAGCAATAGTGGATAAACCATTGAACAGGAAGAGGGTAGGTGCATCCTCTCTGATGATATCAAGGATTTCAGCGTAAATTTCATTACGTTCCTCAACTGTTGGCACTGTATCACCCTTAGCAATCAAGGCATCCACCTCTTCATTACAGTAGTGGGAATAATCCCAGTAGGTTGGAGGCCAAGCCCCACAAGCCACATATGACTTCATAACATACTCAGCGTCACCCGTGAAGGTACCCCAAGTCAAGTTCACCATATCATAATGTGGAGCATCCTCGATTGGTTGATTTAGCTCTGCCAGGAAACTAGCAGTGTCAGCTACATCAACATTGACCTTTACACCAACATTCAGCAACATACCCTGCACCAATTCTGCTGTCTCATAATCGCCCGGTACAGCACCCTTACGAGTACGTAAGATCAATTCCATAGGCTCGCCATCCTTATCAACGATGCCATCACCATCAGAATCAGTCCAACCTGCTTCAGCTAGAAGTGCCGTGGCTTTATCTGTATCATATGGGTACGGATGTGTAGCGGCTGGAGAGTAACCATTCACAGCTTCGTTGACAATGGTTACATCAGCAACACTTGCATAACCTTTGAAAGCAGCTTCCAATATACCCTCTTTATCAATAGCATAATTGAACGCCTGTCGGACACGTTTGTCATCCAAAGGTTCGTAAATGTTAGTCATACT
>DDZT01000040.1:1602-13665 GCA_002346435.1 Anaerolineales bacterium UBA3001 | reverse complement strand
TGTCACAGTGGGTCGCAAATTATTGTATGGACCAATATCATTACCAACAATCAGTTTTCCTTCGCTATCTAACAAATGCAAGAATATCTGATATGCATCAGTTCTCGCACTCGGTGCGACGAAAACCAATTCTACGGCAACCGCATCTCCGGATTTTCTCTGAAGTTCTACTGGCACCCAACTCATTTCAATGCCATTAGAGAAACTAACACTCATCTCAACACCCCCTAAATAGTCGGGTTTTACAAAAGAGCTTATTGAAGCGTTTCCAAAGATATGTGTGCCAGCTAGAGCATAATGTTCACGCATCCAAGCACCAGGCCAATTTCCATAACTAAAAGGTGTATTCTCATAGTCTAGCAACCAGAGTCTTTCTCTATTTACGGTTGTAGATGCAAGCGACTCAGCGTTTAGTCCAGCAGTATAAAAGTAGTCAAAGGTGTTATTCGTCTTTGTGTAAGCATGAATGTAACCTTGCATCCAATCATAAGTATGAACCAAGAGATCTCCAGAACGATGTGCTTGATCTAAGTAATCTACAAGCTCTCTCCAATCTTCATCAATATCACCGGGGTCTGTATAGTAATTTGCCAGGTATCCAGTCCACACAACTGACAGAGACAACATAGTTACAAAACATAGCACTTTACCTCTTTTCCATAACGACTGTAAGCCACTGGATATTAGCAACAATATTGCTGGCAAGACAAAAACAAGAAATCTCGCATGATAATAACTAAACATAAAAGAAAATATCAAGCTAATAGTAGACGGTACCAACACCCACATTACTAGATTTTTTTTAGGGAACACTTGTGAAGAATATCGTCTCAAACCTATATAGATAGCTACCAGTACTATTGTTCCAATTATCAAACTCAGGGTGGATGTTGAGTTCGGACCAACAATATTTTCATGGAAAAAATCAGTAAGAAATAGGCCCGCATGTCTGTAAGGATTTGGCGCTTCTAGTGTTGTTGTAGCTCCCCATCGTGCCAAATCTTCTAATGATGGAATATGGAAAGGTAATCCTCCTGATGAATCACTACCTTTTTGGCCAGACATCAGTACCGCTATCGAGTTCCAAGAGTAAACCAAAACAGGCGTTACACCTAATATCTGCATTACTATCCACTTACCAAGATGTGTGGTGTTAGGTGTTGTTCTATTATTTCCATCTGGCAACCAACTCCACACTACAGTCCACATTGTTTGTGTGAACACAAAAAGAAAATAGAAGTAATGTGAGCCAACGCCTATAAAAGTAATAATAGGTACTGACCACCATAAATTTTGTTGTTTATCAAGCGCATAGCTATGAAGGCGGTACCAAACCCACGATGACCAGACAACAGCTAGTATCATCAATGCGTATCCTTTAGCTTCCTGTGAATAATAAATGAGGGCAGGTGCACACGCGCTCAAAACACCTGTTATGGCACCAACACGCCAATTAAATGTATCTACTGCCAACCTGTATATCAGCGCAACTGTAACTACTCCAAAGAAAACTGAAAGCAACCTAATAGTGAATGGTGATGAGCTAACAAAAGACATCCAAGCACTTAGGATCATCCTATATATAGGTGGGTTCACATCCCCACTTCTTACAGCTACATTTGCTGCACTTTGCCAATCTAAGTTAGCAAAAAAAACATTACGTCCCTCATCCCACCATAGAGGTCTATAATCTAATCCGATAACTCGAAGCACAAATGTAGCTAGTGGAAGTGAAATTGCCATCCGGATACTATTAGAGTTGTGTTTTAGCACACAAAAATTATAGCATCACGACACACTAAGCCATAGCAAGCAATTTATTAAACAAAGCTTATCCAATATCAACTAAAATTCGTTGCCTGTGCATAAAGCTAACAAAGTATATGTGCAGCGCATAACATAGGCGATGTAACGATGTGGGCGTAAAAACTTGTTATCTACACAAGCGACTGAACATCGAGACAATCAACTGTCACCACATTGTAGAACAATATATTTTAGTAAATACTATTTGGGTGTTTTATCTACGTCTACTTACAACCATATATCCTGCTATACCAGCAGCAGACAACAACAACATTACTCCAAATGCTCCCATTAAAGCAGGTCTAAGAGGGGTGTTTTCTGGCTCAACAGTAGCTGTTTCTAAATCCTCTCCTGTAAACTGAGCTCCGAACTCAAGGTTTGCAGTACTTTCTGTAGCTAGAGTTAGGTCCCAGTCAACTCTTGTTGTCGGTGTATGACCAACAGGAGCTGATGATACCACTCTATATGTTCCTGTAACCAAATCACTAAAACAGTACGGTTCACTTCCGTCAGTGTTGTAAGTGTCAACAGTCTCGCCACTATTCAAATCCACAAGACTGAAGATTCCATCAGCCACTAAGATTTCTCCAGAATCCAGCACTCCATTTCCATTAAGATCAGAATACAATGTCACACAGATAGCTCCTGTTTCTTCTGGAGTCGGAGTTGATTCAATAGCTTCTCCAGTAGTTTCAACGTCTTGTTCTAAGTTTTCCGCTCCTTCAGTTGTTTCTTCAACAACACTATCTGCGGAATCTGCATCTTGCACATCAGCAGTGGTATTATCTGATGGTTCAGGAGTCTCACTAATCTCTGCTTCTACGTTTGTAGAACTGTTATTTTGCACTTCACCAATAACCAACTTCTGACCAGGATATATAATGTCACCTGTTAGGCTCGGATTCATCGCCCTGATTTCATCTAAACACTCAATAGTTTCCCCACACGCAATAGTTGCAATATGCACTAAGTTGTCATTTGGCTTCACATAATAAATAATCTTTCCAGTATCGTCAGGAGTTGGCATAGGAAAATCAGTTGGGGCCACAAGCATGCTAGGATCTTGAGTTGCTTGTTCTGTTTGTGCAGTTGCGTCTACTGTAGAATCTGAACTCGCTTCCGTCGCCGCCACAGCTCCAACTTCCACAAACGAAGCATTGTCCCAATACACATCATTGTGTTTGCGAACAGCAGTAGCTTCCGCCCATGTAAATACTGTTGCCACGGTATCAGTAGCCACAATTTCAACACTCATGAGACTATATGTGTCTGTATAGGTGTAAACTCCTGACCAGGTAATATTGGGGTCAGCCGCATATGTAGTACCTGGAGCAATCCCTATTCTTAAATTAACCGTGTCTGTAGAAACGCTTGAGTCATCTCCGGTACTAGCCCATGCGTGACCATACATTGTAAACTTATAAGTCTTCCCGATTGTTAGACCGTTGACCCCCTGCTGTAATCCCGCAGAGTATGCAATATTTGCGCCTTCTAGCTGCTGGGCATTGGCCCCTTCAGATACTCTTCTTGTATCTGTAGTGCTAGTTATTTGTTTAAATGTAGGTGTACCAGAAACAGTCCATTTTAACCATCCGGTGCCTACACCATCTGAAGCATACGAGCTTTCGAAGCCAGGATTTGTTAGCAAATTGGTTTGAAGTTGAGGAGCAGCCAACGACCTTGCATATACGATACTAGATATTGCTGCAAAAAGCACACTAGCTAACAACCTCAGATATAGTTTTCTACCCATATTAGTCGTGGATTATAGCACAGGTAGATTGTGATGAACTATAAATAGGTCTGCATGACGTAATAAACTACGGCTTATAACCGAACTACGTGCTACAATCTTCCTGATGTGTAGCAAAAAGCACTCAGCAAACAAACTCACTGGAAGCCTGCCTAGCAGACCTGGCTGCTACTTAATGAAGGATGAGGATGGCAATGTGCTGTATGTAGGCAAAGCAGCAGACATAAAAAAAAGAGTGGGTTCTTACTTCCAAAACTCATCACAACACAGTCCTCGCACACGCGAACTCGTGCGAAAAATTGCTGATATTGATTGGATTATCCAAAGTTCTAATCTCGAGTCTCTGCTATTAGAATACAACCTAATTAACCGTTACAAACCAAAATACAATGTGCGCTGGAAAGACGATAAACGCTACCCTTATATAAAGGTTCACTGGGGAGATCGTTACCCAAAAGTAACTGTCACACGAAAAAAAATGGACAGAAGCAGTGGACATCGCTATTTTGGCCCCTATACAAACGTATGGGCAGTTCACCAAAGCCTAAGTTTGCTGCGAAAAATATTCCCTTATTTAACCTGTGATAGAGTGATTACCGGAACGGACGAGCGTGCTTGCTTATATTGGGATATAAACTTGTGCAATGCTCCTTGTATTGGCAATACTAGCGAAGAAGATTATCGTCTAATGATAGAAGATTTGTGTAGTTTCTTACAGGGTCGCACGGAGTCAGTTGTCAAGAGACTCCGCCATGAAATGCGCTCTGCGTCTAAACAACAGCGGTACGAAAGAGCCGCAGTATTACGAGACCAACTTCAGGCAATAGACAAGGTGGTAGCTAAACAGCAAATTATCGGTTCTCATAAAACAGATATCGATGTAATCTCGTTAGCAAGGAAAAAGAACGATGCATGCGTCCAAGTGTTTTTTGTTCGATTAGGCAAGCTTATCGGTCGCGACTACTATTTGTTGGAAGGTACAGCTGACCAAAACAATCCGTCAATACTTTCTGCATTTGTGAAGCAATTCTATCACGTATCAACCTTCATACCGAGTGAAATACTACTGCCAGAACAAATAACTGACTCTCCAATTATTGAAAAATGGTTGAGTGGCCTCCAGTCTAAATCCAAGACAAAATTAATCGTCCCACAGCGTGGTTCAAAACGAAAGCTTATACTAATGGCTACAGAGAATGCTTCAGCGACTTTGGATGCTGTCCGATCTCAATGGCACCTGGACACGCAAAAGCAGGAAATAGCCCTTGCCGAATTAAAATCAAGTCTCAAATTACCCAGAACACCTAATCGAATTGAGTGTTTTGATATTTCCCACACACAGGGCGAGCAGATTACAGGAAGTATGGTGGTGTTTCATAAAGGCACTCCTAACAAATCGCATTATCGTCGTTTCACAATACGTACAATTAATGGCCCAGACGACTATGCTAGTATGAAAGAAGTGTTGGTGCGCAGGTTTAGAAGACTATTAAGCTACCAAGAGACAAAACATCCCCAACCAAAGTCGACCGATTCGTTTGCAAAAGCCCCGGACCTATTACTTATAGACGGAGGCAAAGGGCATCTTAGTATTGCCCTAAATGTTCTACAGGAGTTCGGCCTAACCAGTACAATCTCAGTAGCAGCAATATCAAAACAAAAGGAAGAATTGCATTTGCCACAACAAAAACTCTCAGTAAAGCTAAATGCCAGGTCTTCGAGCATGTTTCTTGTTCAGCGTATAAGAGACGAGGCTCACCGATTTGCATTACAACATCATCGTCACCGACGCGGAAAATCCAGCATCACTTCACAGTTAGAAAGCATACCGGGAATTGGTCCCAAGCGCCGTAAATCGCTTCTTAGACACTTCGGATCCTTAGAGCAGATACGTAAAGCAAGTCTAACTGAATTAATAGGTGTTAACGGTATGACTACCCAGTCTGCACAGTCAGTCAAAGACGAGCTCCTGTACACTAGGATAAACAAAGTATGAGCTCAAACCCAGATTTTAATAGCAAAGAAAACCTTCCTCATGACCCACTTCCCGAAGAACTAGCATCTGTCGCTAGAGCTGCCTCTATAATTGCCATCGGCAACATTATTTCACGCGTGCTAGGTTTGGCTAGAGACATCGCAAAATCATACTACTTTGGTGCTACTGGCCTTGTAAGCGCCTTTAACATAGCCTCTAAAATACCTATGTGGTTTTACGATTTGTTAGCAGGAGGAATGATTAACGCAGCGCTGATACCTGTTTTTAGTTCATACTCCCGCTCAGAAAATCGTAGTGAACTATGGTTAATTACCTCTTTCCTATTAACGCTTTGTGTGGCCATATTAACCCCTATAGTGATACTGGGGGAAATTTTTGCAGAACAAATAGTTTGGTTAGTAAGCGGAGGGATGACATTTGAGACACTAGAAGTCACTGCAAAACTACTGCGTATCACACTTCCTGCCATACTGTTTCTTAATTTTGCGGGCATCCTTGCAGGATTACTATACTCATTAAAGCGGTTTGCTCTACCGGCATTCAATGCGGCCATGTTCAACCTAGGTATCGTATTATGTACAGTCTTTTTTGCAGAAAGTTTAGGTGTACATGCTTTAGCCATAGGGCTCCTTGCAGGTTCGGTGTTGCAAGTGGCGCTTCAGCTTCCAGGTATTCGTGGCACTAAATTAAGTCTGGTTGTTGACTGGCATCATCCTGCCATACGAAGAATAGCTAGGTTGTATTTGCCTATAGCCTTAGGACTAATTGTTGACATGATTAGCCGAGGTATATCATACCGACTAGCATCTTCCACAGGCGACCAAAGTATTGCTTGGATGGACTACGCAACAACAATAATGCAGTTTCCACTTGGTCTCACATCTACAGCTATCTCGATAGCAATTCTGCCAACTTTGGCTAGACAGGCTCACTGGACAAACCGATCAGGCAATAAAGATTTTTTAGAAACGCTGTCCCATGCGCTAAGATTGGTAATGGTATTAATAGTGCCCGCTGCTATAGGGATGCTAATTCTAGCTAGACCTGTTGTTGAACTAATACTAGAGCATGGGGATTTTCTGCCGAATGATACTGAAATGACCACTTACGTTCTAAGGCTATATTTGGTTGGAATCATAGCGGCTGCACTTGACCTGCCGCTAGTAAACGCTTTTTATGCTAGACAGGAAGCGTGGACACCAGCACTTGTAGGTGTTGTCGGTGTAATTGTGTATCTAGCAGCCGCACTTTTACCTTCAATGTTTCGACCCATGCAATTAGGTGATCTTATTATCGCAAATGCAATACAGTTATGTTATCACGCAGTATCTATGTATATCCTGCTCCATCGGCGCGTCGGTAGTATGCGTGGCCATAGGCTCATGTTCACAGCTACCAGAGCAACACTGGCTGCAACCATAATGGGACTCGTTATAGCAGGCACATTATGGGGGACCACACATGTTTCATGGCCTAATTCAATAGTTGGTGAACTAGCATCTGTATTCATTCCTAGCACAACTGGCATAGTATGCTATATAACCTTTATGAATATAATGAAAGTGCCTGAGCTGGCACAACTATTTCAATTAATCAAGCCTAGCGTTAAACACAAGACAACAAAAAATGAAAACTGACTACGACAACCAGAATTCTCTACCGGCTGAATTGTATGACGAGGATTATTTTTTGTCAGCATGTGAAGGATTCGATGAATTCAAACTAACTCGTGGATCACAGCTTTCTCCACGACTAAAAAAATCATTAGAGTGCGCTAATATAGAGCCTGGAATGAAAGTTCTAGACATAGGTTGTGGTCGCGGAGAAATTGTAAGCGCTTGTTCCAAATTAGGAGCTTACACTTATGGCATAGACTATGCTCCAGCAGCTGTAAACATAAGCCGAATCAGTAAAGAAAACAACAATCAGGTGTCATTAGCTGATGCTAAGAGCCTACCTTTTCCTAAACACTATTTTGATCGAGTTCTTATGCTAGATGTTGTCGAACATCTTTTTCCTTGGGAACTAGAAAAGACTTTTCAGCAAGTATTTCGTGTGTTGAAGCATGACGGTCTGATGGTAATACATACTGCACCAAATGCCTGGTATGACCTGTATGCATACCCGTTTGTTAGACTCTTTAGGACTATTGTCGGCCAAGGACATTTATACCCTGCAAATCCCCGAGCTCTAAACGTATCTATTAACCTTGATGTGCATGTGAACGAACAAAGCGCACTAAGTATGTGGGTAAATCTTCGGAAATCTGGTTTTAACAGCAAGGTTTGGTTAGACAGTCCAAAGCTAAACAGAAATGAATCATTATTGTTGTCCATTATCAGAAAGTTTCTATTTAGAGTTCCACCTTTTAGATGGTTCTTCCAAAGGGAGGTATTCGCAGTAGCGAGGCGAAAGGCAAGGCCATGAAAGATCGTCGATCCGTGGATGACCTCTCAATAGAGGAGCTTGAGCAAATACTCAAGATAAAGAAAAGCAGAGCTCGAGAAGAGAGGTTGCGTAAATATAGACAAACTGGGCGTGCACTCCAATCCGACATAACTGTGTCACAAACTGAAGATTGGTCTCCTCCTCGTCGTAAATTCCAAATTGGCAGTATTACTAGTCGCGCTTTATGGATGCTAGAGATAACAGCTGTAGTAGGTTTGATTTACCTAGGATATGACTTGTGGCAAGCAAGAGAGGTTATAAACAAAGAAGTAAAAGAGGTTATATCATCTGAGATTTATCCTACTTCATCTCCTACCCCTATTATTAAAGCGTTGGTTCTACCCGGTGGACACGTCCCACCTACCGACCCCGGAGGTGCTCGACCAAACGACTCTGAAATACCTGAGAATTTACGTCCCCTAGTACAGGCACTGCCGCCTGTCATCATTCCTACTCCAAGCGCAAGACAGGCAACGCGAATAGTTATTCCTTCAATACAAGTCGATGCTCCTATTGTGCAAGGAGACGGATGGGAGCAACTACGGCGAGGTGTAGGCCAACACATTGGCACAGCTAGTCCGGGCCAAAAAGGCAACTTAGTACTATCCGCACACAACGATATTTTTGGTGAAATATTCAAAAATCTAGATGTGCTGATACCTGGAGACACAGTTACCATTAATACCATGGGTGAGCAGTTTACATATGTAATAAAAGGAACTGAAATTGTAGAGCCAACGGCGGTAAATGTTATGGATCCAACAACAACACCAACCTTGACGCTAATTTCCTGTTATCCTTACCTTATTGACAACAAGCGCATCGTGGTTTTTGGTGAACTACAGAAATCATAGTATTGCCCTGTACGAATCTAATTGCAACATGTATCATTTACATTAATATACGGGGAACAATTGTGAGCAAACGAACTACCAGACGCCAAAGAAGAAACAAGCAGAGTCAAAGCAATAAGTCACGAGTACAAAGTCCTGCTCTTGAACGTGTCCGAGCTCGTGATTCACTGCCCACTGATTATACTCACCTCACTAAAGACCTTAAGCGTATTGCATATCTAGGATCTTTCATTATCGTTTGCCTCATAACTCTTTCCTTATATATTAACTAAACTATCAAGCAGTTGCATTATGTTATTGGCGCTGCCACATTATCGAACAGAAAAAGGAACTACAAAACCACCGTCTTATGGAGCTGTATCACCATGTTAGATAAGCTTGCTGGTATTGAAGCTAGGTTTGCAGAGATAACACAACTGCTTGCTGACCCAGAAATAGCCACTGACTATACTCGGGTTACAGAGTATGCTCAGGAACGTGCTCGCATAGAGCCTATTGTATCTTTGGCTATACAGTATCGCGAAACTAGCCAATCACTTACAGACGCCGAATCTTTATTAGATGACATTGAAATGCGCTCAATGGTCGAAGATGAAATTGAAATACTCAGAAAAAATGTGGGGAAGCTTGAAAAAAAGATACTCTCACTACTTCTTCCTGTCGACCCGCGAGATGAAAGAGACGTCATAGTTGAAATACGTGCGGGAGCAGGCGGAGACGAAGCCGGTCTTTTTGCTGCGGATCTTTATCGTATGTATTCAAGATATGCAGAGACTCGAAAATGGCGCACAGAAATATTGTCATCCAACACAAGCGGTGTGGGAGGATACAAAGAGGTCATAGTGGAAATCAAAGGCAAAGGAGCTTATTCACGACTGAAGTACGAATCTGGCGTGCACAGGGTTCAACGTGTACCTGAAACAGAAACCCAAGGTAGAATACACACATCTACATCAACTGTGGCTGTAATGGCTGAAGTTGACAATGTTGAAATTAACATACCCGACAGCGATATAAAAATGGAGGTTTACAGAGCTGGTGGTGCCGGTGGTCAAAGTGTACAAAAGAACTCTACGGCGGTCCGTCTTATCCACAAACCTACGGGGGTGGTAGTCCAGTGCCAGGACGAACGATCCCAAATGCAAAACCGTTTACGAGCAATGTCCGTTCTCCGTGCTCGCTTATATGAAAAGGAACTAGAGAAGAGACGTACCGAACAAGACGCCAATAGAAGGGCACAGGTAGGTACGGGTGACAGAAGCGAAAAAATCAGAACATATAACTTCCCTCAAAACCGTGTGACAGATCATCGAATAAATATCACTTCGCACAACCTAGAAGGAGTACTTAGCGGAGACATTGACGCATTTGTTGACGAGCTAGCAAGTCGTGAAGAAGCAAGTCGCCTTGCTGACGCTGGCATTGACAACTCCACAGACACATAACAATGAAGTCCGATTGCACTGTATTAAAAGCAGTTCACCATGGAATCAGCGTCTTAGCCTCTTCAGATAAGCCCCAACTTGAAGCAGAGGTTTTGCTAGCCCATCACCTAAATGAGTCTCGCTCTTGGGTAGCTGCCCACCCAGAGACATTTTTATCTGAAACCACTCTTACCTCATACAATGACTCACTTCAGCTGCGTAACAGGGGAGAGCCTTTACCTTATTTGTTGGGATATTGGGAATTCTTCGGTATAAAATTTACTGTCGACAAGAGAGCGCTTATTCCACGTCCTGAAACCGAAATGATAGTTGAACACTCTATTTCCATTGCCGGAAAGCACATGAATTCACGAATAGTAGATATCGGGACCGGTTGTGGTGCTATAGCCATCGCTCTGGCACTCAACTTGCCAGACGCGTTGGTGTTTGCATCTGACATCTCTAGGGACGCTCTATCATTAGCCAGAACAAATTCTCTTCGCCATGCTGTGCGCAATCGCATTGATTTTATTCAAGCTGATTTACTAAACAGCATGGGAAAATTCGATATCATATGTGCGAATCCTCCCTATCTAACCACACAAGAAGCTTGCACACTGCCTGTAGGAAAGCATGAACCACGTCTAGCCCTAGACGGTGGGCCAAATGGGCTAAATATTGTTCGCGAAATCATATCCACCGCTGGCAAACATCTTAACGATGGTGGAAGCTTGTTAATGGAGATAGGCAATTCTTCCAGTAAAATTCTAAAAATGGCAAACTTCTATTTCGGGTCGGCTGAATGTAGTGTTATACCGGATCTTGCCGGTAGACCGCGAATGCTAAAAATCACAACTTGACCACGATCCGCAATGTGTTTTCAAAACAATCACGGCACACCCATTATATCTGACTCGAACAACAATTCCATTAACATATCTGTTAAAATCCTTACAAATGGGGGCCTAATTGCATTTCCTACAGATACTGTTTATGGTATAGGGGCTCTTTTTACAAACACGTCCGCTGTTAAGAGAATGTACGATGCCAAATCACGTGCTTTGAACAAAGCAATTCCCATCCTTGTCGGAAGTTTTTCTGATGCTTGGTCTCTCGCTAAAGACTTGTCTCCAAGCGCGAGCAATCTGGCAAAAACATTTTGGCCTGGACCCCTATCTATAGTTGTAAACAAAAGCGATAGTGTACCTACCATTGTTGCTCCTGGATCCACAGTAGCCTTACGCAGCCCCAACCACTCATGGTTGTTACAGTTACTAAACCTTGTGGGACCTTTAGCAGTAAGTAGCGCAAACAAATCCGGAAAGTCCGAGTCTATATCTTATTCTGAAGTTAAAAAATCTTTTGGTAATGAGCTTGATTTAATCGTTTCTGGGAACACAAACGGACCATCTTTACCTTCGACAGTTGTGGACTGTAGTGTTAATCCGCCAAAAATACTTCGGGAAGGTCCGATATCCAGTGCCAGTATAAAGACAGCCATATGACAGCACATCAAATCCACAAAACATGATTAATAAACTACTGTTACTTCCTTTTGTTTTGTTGCTATCTAACCTAATAGTAGGATGTAACAATCCGCAAAATAATGTCGCTGATTTTCCAGTCTCTTTCACGCCGTCTCTGTCCGCTACAAGCACACCTACGACCACAAGCACCTACACCCCGTCTCCAACAAACACCAGTACACCGTCGCCAACAGTCACTCACACCCCGTCTCCGACAAACACGAGTACACCGTCGCCAACAGTCACTCACACCCCG
>DDZT01000040.1:1109-1306 GCA_002346435.1 Anaerolineales bacterium UBA3001 | reverse complement strand
TCGCCAACAGTCACTCACACCCCGCCCCCGACCGCTACAAACAGACCTACGGAAGAGCCGCGTTTCCTTGTTCCTTTTCGAGATAATTTCAGTGACAAATCAAGTGGTTTGATTGAGGAAAACTACACTAATTTGGTAACTGAATATGTGGATTCTAGCTTTAGGATGAATATAATGGAAACACAGTTCATCCAAAT
>DDZT01000040.1:0-792 GCA_002346435.1 Anaerolineales bacterium UBA3001 | reverse complement strand
AGTAATTACAGATTACAATTCCCTACGGACATATCTGTATCGGCGGATATAACTTTCGGACAGCATCCTGACACTTGGATAGGTGTCGCGTACCGCATGCATGACGAAGACAACTATTATTTGTTTGCAGTCGATGGACAAGCAAACTACAAGATTTTCAGTGTAACTTCTGATGAGTCAGTTACCAACCCTTCATACAACGTAGATACAATCTTTACAAGTTATGTTCCGCAACTTGCTGGCGAGAACTTCTTAATTAATAATATAAGAGTAGACATGGTAGGCAATCGTTTTCAGTTTTTTGCCAATAGCATTATGCTTACTTCGCTCGAGACGGACAATCTATCACAAGGAGGAATTGGTCTGGTAGGATGGACAACTGACAATTCTGATATTATCACATTTAACAATTTAAAAGTCTATGATTACGACGAAAGAATTATCCCTCAAGAGGCAAATTGTATGTTAGTTCAAAACGATATTGACACCCCTGTGTCTAATCCTGATTTGCGCATCTACTCCTTGGGCGCGCTAGGAATAGATTCGAATGTACTAATGTCTGTTCAGCCCGACGACTTGTCTGTTGTTTTTTCTGCAAGAACTCTTGAGCCAGACAATTTAATTATAATGAGTCGCCTAACTTCACCGAACGGCGATGTACTGTACGACATAAAAAGTTCGGCTGAAGACGAGTGTTCAAACAACGTACATTATTCTGGATCTTGCGGCGCTGAAGGAGAAATTAATTTACGATTCCCTTCCAACCCAAAGTTTCCTTTACTACACGGAGAT
>DDZT01000023.1 GCA_002346435.1 Anaerolineales bacterium UBA3001 | reverse complement strand
GTCTTTTTTTGCCACGCAAATGTCTAGGTTTCACCTCCGGACATTCCCATGCATCCGCTGCAGTTTGTTTCCGTAATGGTATAAATTGGGGTAAAATCCCGCAAGCAAAACATTGGTCACGACAATCAATTCTTGTTTCACCCTGCTTGCTCCATTCATAGTCCTCTAACAAGAATGACTTCTTGACTGCACTATCAATGTGATCCCAAGGTAACCCTTCATCGCCTTTTCTCTCTCGGTGGGTATAAAATTCGGTGTCCAGTCCACATGTTTCAAAGGCCCTAATCCAGGCACGATAATTGAAATGCTCCCACCAACCATCAAATTTAGCACCATTCTTATAAGCCTCAAGTATCACTTTGCCTAGCCGCCTATCCCCACGGGACAACCAAGACTCCATCATTGTTTCGTGCGGCTTATTCAAATTGAGTTTCAACCCTCGACCACGCACTTCGCGCCTCAACAATCTCTGCTTTAGTTCAATCTGCTCGAGACTGTCCGAAGGTGACCACTGGAAAGGTGTATGTGGCTTAGGCACAAAAGTGCTGACACCAACATTCAGTTTAGCTTTGCTTCCTATCACTTTCTTTCCCTCAGCCAAAACTGCCTTTGCTAAGTCAGCAATTTCCTGAACATCTTCAAGGGTTTCTGATGGATGACCAATCATAAAGTACAGTTTTAAAGTTGTCCATCCTCTAGAATATATTTCTCTGGCAGTCTCAAGCAATTGCTTAGTAGATACAGGTTTATTGATAATCTCACGCATACGTTCAGATGCTGCCTCAGGCGCAAGAGTAAAACCTCCCCGACGACCAGCTATCTGCAACTTATCCATTAAATCTACAGATACTGTTTCAATCCTCAAGCTAGGCAATGAAATATTTAGATTAAGATGACCAAATTCAGTGGTAATAGACTCAACCAAGGATTCGATATGTTGATAATCTGAGGATGATAGAGATAACAAAGCCACTTCTTCGTATCCCGTATACTTCAGCATTGACCGAATTGCCTCAACAACTTCATCGACTGATCTTTCCCGAACTGGACGAGTTATCATTCCCGCTTGACAGAATCGACAACCTCTCGTGCAACCACGCATAATTTCGATAGGAGCACCATTGTGTACTACATCCACAAACGGAACCACAAACTTAGTTACTGGTGGAGGCAATTCCTTCACTATTCTTTTCAGAACAGGCAATGGTGCTGCTTGATCTATTGATACCACTTTTTTAAGAGTTCCATCAACATGGTAATTTGCTCGATAAAACTGCGGCACATAAATGCCATCAATCTTGGCTAGCTCTCTATACAAATCAGTACGATCTATTGCCTCTGCCTTATAGTGTTCATTACCATTTACATTACAACACCATTTTTGCACAGTTTCAGCAATATCCAGCATTGCTTCTTCACCTTCTCCAATCACAAAAGCGTCAATAAAGTCAGCCATCGGCTCAGGATTAAAAGTAGAATGTCCTCCCGCAACCACAAGCGGATATTTACCTATCACACGATCCTCGCTACGATACGGTATATCTGACAACTCAAGTAAATGAAGTGTATTTGTATAAAGTTGCTCATAGGGAAGCGAAACACCTAAGACATCAAACTCGCCAACAGGATGATATGACTCTAAAGAGTACAGAGGAATGCCTTCTCTCCGCATAACTCTCTCCATATCCTGCCACGGCAAATAAACCCGCTCAGCCAACATATCTTCACGTTGATTAATAAGATCATACAATATTGCTAGACCTAAGTTTGGCATACCCAAATCATAGATATCCGGAAAAGCTAGCGCGATCTTTATCCTTGTGCTAGACCATTCTTTGACAATACTATTTACCTCACCACCAACATAACGTGCTGGCCTTTGGACTTCATGTAGCACCTTTTCAAGTGTATCTGCAATAAATTTAGGTTGCATATCTATCAAACTCCATATACCTCTAACTTACTATCCTCATAATCCACCATACTATAAAACGCTAAAACTGTATTCCCGTATTGCCTCTTGTCAAACATGGACAAGTTCTTAAAATCATATTCACTAAATTCAGAAGGGTCCATCTGCGCTATCACCCAGCCATCATTACTCATCCATTCCAAATTATTATCAACATGTTCTAATGCGCTACTCCACATACCATTATATTGAGGCGGTGCTACATAAATATATTCGAATTTCTCTTTTACCGAACCAACTAAATAATCGAAAGCATCAGCCTGTTGAACCTGGGCCTTATCCGACAGCTTAGTTGCCCTGAGATTACTATTGATCACGTCGATAGCCCTAAAGTTAACATCAAGGAACATCGCGTATGATGCACCTCGACTCAAAGCCTCAATCCCAACACTACCCGTTCCAGCAAACATATCCAATATTCTCGCATTGTTAATGTCGGAACCTATTATATTGAACAAGGCCTCTTTGACACGATCAGTTATCGGTCGAGTAATGCTAGCATCAACCTGTTTGAGACGCACTCCACGCGCCTTCCCCGATATAACTCTAATTCTACTCAAGTTACTATATGTTCAACTCAACCATTTCACGTAAGGCTCGCAAATTACCGTATGGAGTAACTATTGGCGCAACACACCCTGTACCCAAAACCAATCTTTTACCATTGGTGGAGTTTATCGCATCTAAACCTTCTGCAAATATTTCTTCTGGAGTGCCTTGTACCAAAGTTTCCTCCTGCCTTATACCACCACACACAGCTTTTGGCCATAATTTCAAACCTTGACTCAATGAAGGTTCTGTTTCTCTATCATGCCAGTTTAACACTGATGCTGGATAGTCTACAATCAAAGGAAACATCACATGGTTACCATGCAAATGCAGAACGTTTAACCACAAATCATCAACAGCATTCAATATCTGCAAATCATATGGTCTAGCAAATTCTCTGTATTCAGATTCTGACAGATCCAAATGACTAGCCCATTGAAGCGCGTAGAAAATACCACTTATGCCTGTTTCGCGCGCCGCTTCTATAAACCTAATGGTTTGGTCAGTGATAATCTGAAATGCATCTTTAATTACATCAGGATGCAGACGTATATGCAGAAGCAATTCCTCCGCTCCTACAAGATTCCTAGCCTGTGTCATCGGACTAAAAATAGTCTGAATAAACGGAGTGCCTTCTTCAAGACCCTGACCTATCAATTTAAGTCCTTGGACAATTTCTCCCATCTGGCCTGCACGTGGATCTAAAACTTTTAGCTTACTCCATTCATCAACAGACTGCACAAGAGCTTTCCCGTAGTCACGCGTACCATGCGGATTACCCCTCCAATAGGTTGTAGCACCCCAATCCGTCAAGCAATAACTGCTCGCCGGAGTCACTTTAACAAAATCGAAATCAAAATCCTTCTGGAAAGCTAATGTCGCGGCGGCAAATGCATCACTGCTTTGGTCATCTACTGGTTGGTGACTCCAAGCTGAAACAGGAACACGATCCACTTCGCCCCCTGAAATAGTTGCCATCAATCTTTCTTGCTTGTTCATTTGATTTTATCTCTCAATATCTTTTCCACAGACATGATAACATTAAAGTAAATGAGTCACTACATTAATTTGACACTCAAAGCAATTGCAAAATCAATTGGTTTCGTTAAAGCACGGGAGGTATTATGGTTATTGATTTTTATAGTAATTCTCTCTGCTCCATTACGGCTGTATAACCTAAACACTCATCCACCAGGTTTGTTTGGAGATGAAGCAGCAGATGGATTAGACGCTCTCAGTATTATCTCAGGCGATCGGCCCTTATTTCTAACTGAGAACAACGGCCGTGAACCATTACATGCTTACTTAGTTGCTCTATCAACAAATTTGCTAGGACGCACACCGGCAGCAGTAAGATTACCATCCGCATTGGCTAGCACACTCACTATACTAGCTTTATTCCTCGCTACACGAGCAATAACAAACACTCGCTTAGCCCTAATTGCCTCTATTATCAGCGGATTTACAGTTTGGCCAATAATGCTTGGTCGTCTAGCCACTCGACCAGCTTTACTACCATTAGCTCTATCGATAACTCTATGGTTGGTTATTGAAGCATATAAAAAAAACAACAACAAATTGTGGATACTTTCAGGGCTAATGCTAGGCATTTGCGTTTACACTTATACGCCTATACGTTTACTGATAATATTCCCTCTTTTATGTCTCTCAGCTCTATTTGTTGCACAGATAAGACGACGAATAATATTAGGTGCAACCTATTTCTTCTTGTCCTTCGCGATTATAGTATCTCCGTTTGTTATTTATACTGCAAACAACCAAGAACAAGTATTGGGTCGCACAACAGGCGTATCTGCAATTGACCTCAATGATGAACCATCAGCAATCTTTAACACTACCGTATCCCAAACAATCGCCGTATTCCAGATGTTCTCAGTACCGGGCAAAGGTGATTGGAATTTACGTCATAATATACCAAACAGACCAGTCTTTGACCCAATAATCACGTTTGCATTACTCATAGGTCTTACAATCGCACCACAAAAATTAGGCAAACAAAAATTAGCGTTTATATTAGTCTATTCAATTATTGCTCTGTTACCGAGCATACTATCTGAAGAGGCGCCACATTTTGGTCGTTCGAGCGGCTTATTACCGATATTATTTATTTTTCCAGCACTTGGACTATCCTGGATACATAAACAACTAAAACAGCTGACTGAAAACTTTATTTCAATAGTCATTAGCTCTGCCATAGTTGGTGGATCAATATTGATAACTATCCATGATTACTACCTAGATGAATATCT
>DDZT01000067.1 GCA_002346435.1 Anaerolineales bacterium UBA3001 | reverse complement strand
TTCTACGAACGCAGTCTCTACACCTAATTCTTCCTCCATCATCAGTCTTCCCTGATCATGAGCCCAGGTCCAACCAAGGTCTCCAATTGGTGCTACATAGACAAAAGCTACCTTAAAATCATCTTTATCGCTGACGGTTTCAGCTTCTTTTTCAGACGATGCCGCTGGTTCTTCTGCAGGGGCAGGTGGTTCTTCGGCTGCTCCACTGCAGGCAGCAAGTAAGATAGCTCCAATCAAGAGAATACTAAGGATATTACCTATCTTCTTCATTTGTTTCCTCCTATATATAATTTAGACTTTTACCTTTTTACTTTAATGGATCAACACCATTTATGGAATGAATGTACAAAACATAAACTTGTTAGATTTGTGTTTGCGGGGCACAACACCATCCAGCTACATTATTGCTTAGATAGATGCAAATATGTGTCCCCGCCCAATACACATACACCAGGAATTATTCATCAATCGGTTTTAAGTTTTCTTTCCATGACTTTTACTCCCATTGACAATATGAGTGTCATGCTTAAGTATAGAAATGCAAGTGTATTATATGTTTCAGGAAAGCGAAAGGAGGCTGCCGCATATTTTTTGCCAAGATGTGTTATTTCATTTACGCCTAATACCGAAACTAGAGAAGATTCCTTAAGCATAGCAATGAAATCGTTTCCCAATGGGGGGAGCACTCTTCTAATGGCTTGGGGCAAAATAATTAACTTTAGGGATTGGAATCGTGTCAGGCCAAGTGCTTGAGCTGCTTCCACTTGTCCAGCCGAAATGGATTGTATACCGGCACGAAATATCTCTGCAGAGAATGCGCCATATGAGATAGCAAGTGCGATTATACCGCGGGCAATAAAATTCACATCGCGAATACTCAAGTTCGTCAAGACATTGTCTATTGGCATCCATCCTATTGATGCGAGTCGGGCGCCTAAGAGGTTTATAGCAACAATTGCGGCTGGGACTATTACAAAAGCAGTGTAGAAAATTTGTACAATAATAGGCACTCCACGAATTACTTGGACATATAGTAGTGCAATATTTCTGATTATAATGTTACTTGATAGTTGTCCCAATCCGGTCAATAGACCTATTGTTATTGCAAAGATGTAAGCTATTATAGTAACCATTAGTGTCAAACGTATGCCGACCACTAGTTTCTTTATTACTTCCTGATAAAGTTCATTCGTTATAAAGCTATAAACGAAAAATGTTGCTGCGAATAATATAAATATTGCCCACCAAGGCAGGTTGGCCAGTCGGTCTGTAGTCTTTGACTGGAAACTAGGTGAGGTGATATTACTCATGTTTTTCACGGACGGGTCAGTATTTGGGTACTATAGTAATGAAATGAGGATCAACCCGATTGTTGACGTTTGATATTTCTACGTCCTCATGAATTAGTCCGGCCCAGAAGTAAAGGGGGTTACGTGCCGGTACGTCGGTGATTGTTATAGCGCCTGTAATAGTTGCTCTTTCTCCAGGCATGAGATACCAATATTCTCCTATTTTTGTTAATTCATGTTTTGCGCCGAGTGCCCAACGCCAGGGATAGTCTCGTATGCAAGTGTCACAATCAATTCCGATCCGCCATGCCCCGGATTCTTCATACCAACCATGTGTGTTTGAGTTCTCATTTTGAGTATATTGAAATCCTGGTTCTGGACCACTGGTGCGAATAGGAGATGTACCATAGTTCTCGACGGTAAGAGCGAACATTATCTCATTCCCTTGAACTATAGTCGTGTCCGCAAATTCAACATTTGCATTAACAATGTCTGCGCGTGGGACGCCACCATGTTTGATTTCCAACTGTCCTTCTACGCTTACTTTTTGGCCAATTGCATCTAGCGAGTTTGCTATTACCTTATAAGTTCCATCGGGTGGTGGGCTAACTCCTAAATCAACTCCTCCCTCGTATTCAAATGTGTGCATGCCTGGTTGATCTATCGGAGTATTACCTGCACGTTCCGCAATAGGCAAATGGTTTTCGTTATTATCAATCATATACACATCAACATGGGCTTCTTTAGTTAGGAAAAGATTGATCCAAATGCGATCACTAATACCATCCCTGTTAGGGGTAAAAAGGATAGGTGAGACACTGAATCCGCGCATATCAGGAAGGGTATCGTCGGCAAGCTGTATAGTCAGGCTTCCAGTTTTTCTCTCGCTGGCTTGTTGATTATTAGCTTCAACAACCCATTGATACTCGTCATTTGGAAGTATGCGTGAAACAATAGTTCCTTCGACAGAATCACTTGGTTTTGAGAATCCGTTTACTATCCCGGAGAAAAGCAAATTGTGCTCACCAGACTGACGTGGCTTATTGCGGCGGAAATCATAACGTTTCCCATCATTATCTAGAAAGAATATTGATACATTAGCTGGTTGTTCTAAGGTATACGTTACTTTAGTCACGTCATATATGTTGTCGGCATTTGGTGAAATTACTTCGTATTCAAAATTGGCATCACTCAGTAAGGTGTCGTCAGGCTTGAGTAATATCCAAGCCACAAACAACAAACAGACAGTGGTGAAAGTGGCTACTAATGTGGTTCGAAGTGGGGATAGTTGCATTGACTAGTAACTGACATGAAAATTATAGTGATGGATATGGCAGTTTACCAAATAGGGAGGATAGCGTCAAACTGGAATTCTGGCATTAATGCATGAAATAAGTATATCTAGTGATTGTATTAACAAATCTTTCCATTCCTGATTGTTGTTTTCTATTGACAGCAATATTTTACCTCGAGTAATTCTAGTATCGCTTGGCATGTTATCGGCTAGGTGCCTCTGTAGGTGTTTATCTTCTATGCTGCGACATCGCAATGATATTTTCTTTCCTTCTACATTAATAGAATCGATTTGCGCTTTATGCGCTAACAATTTTACTTTTAATTGAAATATTAAATTTTCTACAGATTCTGGTGGCTTGCCAAACCGGTCATTTAATTCTGCGGCAATGTCCTGGACACTATCGTCATTGTCAAGTTCGGCCATGCGTTGATACAGTTGCATGCGCATCCTCCGATCAGTAATATATGTTTTAGGAATTCCCACTTCAAATGGTAATTCAACTGATACTAAGGAAAGATCGTAGTTCGGCAGTTCGTTTTGATTGTCTTTTTCATTCCCAGCCTTATTTTTGGTTATAGCTTTGCGCAGTAATCTAGTATAGAGGTGAAATCCTACTGCTGCCATGTGACCATGCTGTCGTTTCCCTAACATGTCTCCAGCTCCACGCATTTCTAGATCGCGCATAGCTATTGAATATCCAGCCCCAATATGCGTGTTTTCAGATACAGTGTCTAAGCGCATCCGTGCATCTTTACTAATTAGCCTCCTTTTATGGTCATGATAAAGAAAATAAGCATAAGCACGTTTGACTCCACGACCTACGCGGCCCCTTAACTGATAGAGTTGGGCAAGTCCAAATATGTCTGCTCGATCTACTATTAATGTATTAACGTTTGGGATATCTAACCCACTCTCAATAATTGAGGTGCATACTAATAGATCATATTCATGGAGAACGAAGGATTTCATAGCTTTTTCCAGATGTTTTTCAGGCATTTGGCCGTGGGCTACAATTATCCTGACCTCTGGAACAAAATCAGCCACAAGCTTGGCTACACTGTCTATTGTCTCTACTCTGTTATGGACAAAAAATATTTGACCATCACGGTCTAACTCTTGCAATATCGCCTCTCGAATTAGAGTTTTGCTGAATTGAGCTACCTGTGTAATTACGGGTAAGCGAGATTCAGGGGCAGTATTTATCGTGCTGATGTCACGAGCGCCAGTAAGAGTCATGTATAGTGTGCGTGGAATTGGTGTGGCGGTCATTGTTAGAACATCTATAGTAGTTCTTAATTGCTTTAGATATTCTTTATGGGTAACGCCAAAGCGCTGTTCTTCGTCAATAATTAAGAGTCCTAGGTCGTTGAACATTACATCAGATTGTACGAGTCTATGAGTGCCTATGACTATATCGACTTTTCCTTTTGATATAGCTGTAATAATGTCCTCTTGTTCGGCTTTGCTCTTGAAGCGAGACAACATTTCTATATGAACAGGAAAAGTTGACATTCGTTGTTGAAAGGTTAGGTAATGTTGTTGTGCAAGCACAGTAGTAGGCACTAGTACTGCAACCTGTTTACCATCCATAACTGCCTTGAAAGCTGCTCTCAATGCCACTTCCGTTTTGCCGTAACCGACGTCACCACATATTAATCTGTCCATTGGTCTAGGAAGCTGCATGTCGTGTTTGATTTCCTCCAATGCCGTACGCTGGTCTTGAGTTTCAACATATGGAAAAGATGATTCTAGTTCGATTTGCCAAGGTGTGTCATTAGCAAATGCATGGCCCACTGCGGTTTTACGTTTTGCGTAAAGTTCCAGTAGTTCTTTTGCTACTTCTTCGACTGCTACTTGAGTGCGTTCTCTCGCACGTGCCCATTCGGCTCCACCAAGGTATGAAAGCGAGGGGGTTTTTTTGTCGGGTCCTACATATCGAGTTAGTCGATCTGCCTGGGTTACAGGGACATAAAGCGTATCACCTTTAGCATACTTAATGTGTAGATACTCGCGGGACATATTATCTATTTTTCGTGTGACCAATTCTATGAATCTCCCTATTCCATGCTCAATATGTACTACGAGATCTTCGGAGACGAAATCAAAAAAAATATCTTTTTGTTTGTCTGTGTTGGATTCTGATTTGATTTGTCGTGGCTCTGGTGGACGCCAGCCAAATATTTCTGAATCCGACAATATGTGCAAGGCACTTGGTTTCAGTGTAAAGCCAGCATCAATGATGCCTTGTATAAATAATGGCGACCAATTCTCTGGTAAATCACTAACAGAAGTTTGGAGAGTGCTATCGTTGTTAGTTGCATTATCGTCAGCATTAGAATGTACATTCCATAAGTTACTTAAACGGGCTGCTTGCCGAGTAACCACTATCGCACGTTCTTCATTTATAGCGAATGTTTCTAGTTGCTTAATTACGGATTGCATTTGACCACCATGAGGAATTTCAGGTGTGAAAGCTGATCCTAAATCGGAGTCTGGTTCTGTAGATGAGCCTGATAGACAAAGTATAGTTAATCTAGATAGTTGGTCCAGAATTTCTGACCATGAAGCATATGGAGTAGGCGCATTATCTGGCAGTGATTTGCTGTCAATCTGTTCCGCACGTAGATTTAGGGCTTGTTTTTCAAATTCATGTACTGTGAGAACGAACTCTTGCCAGTTATCAACTATTATCAATGAGTTATTTGGCAAATAGTCCAAGAGAGTGCCTGCGTCAGGATGTAACCATTTAATATAATACTCTAGTTCTGGAAATGTAGACCCAGTACTAAGTAATTCAAAGTCATGCTGGTGGTCGGCAACAATATTTGGATTATTTACAGATGACCATTGTTCCTTTAGTTGCGGGATTGCTGCCGGACCATTTTTGGGCAGAGTTTCACGTCCAGGCTGGATATTTAACACATTAACCTTGTTGATTGAACGTTGAGTCGATGGGTCGAAACGGCGCATGCTTTCAATGCTTTCTCCAAAAAACTCAACGCGGGTCGGAAATGAGTCTGCAGGTGGCCATATATCTAGGATGCCGCCTCTTCTACTATGTTCCCCTGGTGATACCACCATTGTGTTATGTGTGTAACCAGAGTCAGTCAATGTTTTGAGAAGTTTGTTTAATCGTATGTTGTCTCCTACAAATATAGATTTCCAATATATATTGAAAATATCTATTGGAAGAGTCGCAGTCATAAGGGCGCGTGCGCTACTCACTCCGCAGACATATTGGTCATTGTCTTGCCGGATAAATTCGGTCATGGTAGCAATCCTTTGTTGGATAGCACGAGGTCCACGTGGTGAACGTTGGTAGTGAGCACAGTTTGGCTCAGGGTAATGCTGGAAGTCAGAATCAGGATTCCAGATAAATGATTCGTGTTGCAATATGCGAGCACGGTTGTCGTGAGATGTTAACACTAATATTGGACGTTGCAGGTCGGCATTTAAAGCTGCGATTATTGATGGGCGAGCTGCGCTAGGTATGTCCAGAGCTATTGTGTGCCCTGAGTCCGATTGCGAGCCGCCTACTAAATTGAGTGTATCCGTATATGCGGGTATAGTTCGGATGTAAGGTAGTAGACCTTCTAGATTCATTCCTTTGGACTTGTATAATTGTAATTACTCATAGAAGTATTAATCCCATCAATTACAAAAGACTCTACAGCTTCGATTACTTTTGGAATCAGAGAGTTCATATGACTTTTTTGTTGTTCGGAAAAAGGTTTAAGAACATAATCTTTAGGGTCTACGTTTGCCGGTGGCCTTCCAATTCCTAAGCGCAGTCTTGGAATAGTATTTGTACCTAACAAAGTGATTACTGATTGCATACCTTTATGACCTGAAGAGCCACCACTTTTGCGAATCCTTATATCTCCAATCGGTAAATCTAGGTCATCAAAAATTACAAGTATGTTGTCTGGTTGTATATCATAATATCGCACTAGTTCCTGTACTGATTGGCCGCTTAAGTTCATGAAAGTTTGCGGTTTTGACAAGATGACATTCATATTGTTAAGTCGCAAAGTTGCTATCATGCTTTTGCTTTTGTGCTTGGTGAATATCACATTGTGTTTGCATGATATTGCATCTAATGTCATAAAGCCCACATTATGACGTTGCCTTGCATATGTTTGGCCCGGATTACCTAGCCCCACAATTAGATACCTTTCCATTATTGACATCCAATTTGCTGTTTTGACATGATTTTGAACATGTTATTGTAAGATATTTTGTTTGAATTGTGATTGTCAATTAATTGTAACATCTAGATTGTGCAACTGATAGACTTAAGATTGGCGCAAATCATTTCTTATGGTTCGAAGTAGTCGCCGTAAATGAGGACGTAGTAATCTTCGTAGTTGTAAATATAATCCTAGTGTCAAAAATGTAAAGACAGAATATGCGGCCCCTTTACCAAATGTGCTAATATGATCATTCTCCTGTTGCTGCTCATACAGAACTTTGGAAATGAATGACTTCTGTGGATTATCGATCGGGTTGGGGAGTGGGGTGGTTTTAGGACTAAAGTCGGTAGTTTCGGTATCTACTGCTGTAGGATCTGCAGTTTGAGTAATTGATTTTTGTTCGCTATTTATAGATATATCATTTACTATAGCTTTAGATATTAGATTGCCGTCATAATCAAATGCTCTGAGTCTTATAATATATCTCCCATTTGATATGCCATTAGTATCCCATTGTCCCAATACTCCATTAGATACTGGAATGGTTCCCGATAAAACAATAGGGAACCACGTGTCTGTAGGATTGGGTGATAGGGCGAAATGTAGTTCATAATGATCGAATTCGGCATTGCCAACAGTGCCTAAAATTGGCACTGTATCATCCACTAGGTCG
>DDZT01000028.1 GCA_002346435.1 Anaerolineales bacterium UBA3001 | reverse complement strand
TTCTGAATGCTTTTCATCATCAGTTTTGATGAGTAAGAGTAATATATTAGCTAATTCTTTAGTAAACATGACCACATATTACCAGTAATATGAACAAGTTCTCATTAACCTTTGGTTAAGTATTCTTAATGATATTTGTTAAAATAATGGGATAATTCGTAATATAAATACAAACATGATCGACTGAACCATGAAATATTTGACCCTAAAGTACATATTCTATGTAATGATTCTTTCTCTTCTAATAACGTCTTGTGACGCTCCAGACCCAGTGGCTCCAGAAGCAACATTTCAAGAATTAACTAAATCACTAGAACCAACTAAATCTATTGATATACCTACTGAAAACCCGGAAAACGCAATAGGTTCAGATGAAATCAGTTATGCGATTTACACAGATTCCCAATCAAAAATATCAATCATGTACCCTGAAAATTGGCAACAAGTACCACGTGAAAATTACGTAGAATTCCGTAGTTCTAGAGGCGATGTAATTTTCGAAGTTTTGTACGCACATTTTCATGAACTTGACCAATGGGCCAATCAATATTTCGCGGAGTCTAATTACAAAGAAGAGTCTCGTGAGACTCTTCAATCTCCATCAGGATATATGAGTATCGGTAGCCTCCGTGATGGAGCTAAACATGCACGAGCAATTATTGGAAACGAGAAAGCTGGTCTCATACTCCTAGAAGTTACCACGGACCCAGAAGATGATTTCGAAGAGCATTTGAAACAATTCCAAATAGTAATTGATTCTCTAAATCTGAAAAACGCCTCATTGTTTGATGGTTCCAATAATGACAACACTGAACATGCAAAAAATAATTCCAATAAGACCAACGAAGAAGATACTTCAAGCACTTTAACCAAAACAATACCTGAAAACTCTAGTGACGTTTATACAGACCCTAAAACAGGTTTATCTTTTAGTTATCCAGCAAATTGGATCCAATTCCAACACGAGCATGACATAGAATTCCAAGGACCAATTGGTGCGGTAACAATTATGATTACAGACGTACCCATGCGAGAACTAGAGCAATTCGCACAAGACTTTTTCACTGAATCTGATGAATACAAGGAAGAATCTCGCGACGCATTAGATGAGCCATCAGGATATATAAGCATAGGCAATCTTAGAGATGGAGCCCAACAAGCTCGTGTAATCATTGGTAATAAACAAACAAACATAATAATTCTTGAAGCTACCACAGGCCCAGAAGATGATTTCGAAGAGCATTTGAAACAATTCCAAAATATACTTAATTCAATAAGCCTGCCAGAAGTCGATTCAAACGAATCGCAGGCACAGCAACAAGATTACAGTCCTACGCCAATCCCAAATTATGGTCCTAGTGCAATAAAAATAGTGAATACCAGTGAATTTAGTACTGACATAATGCAAGAATGGGCTTCATATTCGGAAGCTAAAATGGCTAATAGGAGAGCAGATATCCTAATGGTATTATGGCCGGTCGGAGAATTTGTAAAAGAAGGCGGTTTCTCTCACCCATTCGAGACAATGGAAGTAGTAATTACACCCGATGAAATTGATTACCTCATGAATGAAATAGAAACGTGGCTTAGTGATCAATCCTGTATTTTGGATGACCCAGTACGATATGATGAAGAAGTAGAAATGTACCGTGATTGGCTTACCAGAGGTGCTGACGCATCAACTCAAATCACTATATGCCCAGCATCTAGATTAATCCTGATGGGCCTACCACCTGATATGAGGGACACCAATGATCCCAGGTACCCAATAAACCTACAAGACTTTTTCATACATGAACTTTATCATGCGTTACAACAAGATCTAATGGACGAATCCTGCAGAAGACTCGAAGAAAGATTGGGTCGTGAAGAAACTAATACGCCCTGGCTGGTCGAAGGCGGAGCAGACTATTTCGCTAAGCATGTAGTAGCCGAACTCACTGGAGCTTTTAATCCAATCAATACAATCCTACGCAATGCTCTTAATGCTTCCAGAGAAGAAGGTACTAATATCTATCAAGGCGGCATAGATAAAACCGGTGCTGCTGCTATGCAAATTCTTATTGAACTTGAAAAACTAGATCCAGCAAGTATTCTAGATGGCAGTCTATTTCATAACTGTGCCCGAGAACTCGAATACACTAATGATAAACCATATGTACTACAAGCCAAAAATTCTTGGCATATGATAGAAGAACAAAATGGTAAGTTTGTGTTTAGTGAAGGAGTTTTAAAATAAGCAAGTTACCTCTAAATCTATCACATCTACTAGCATTTATGTCGAACAACATGCCACAAACTAAACTCACGACGATTTGATGTGGTCAAACAGATTTAGATTGTATTGGAATAAAAACCACCCAGAGTGTTGGTATTAATTATTGCTAAGCGACTCCACTACAATAATTAGACAACATTAAGTACAAGATAAAGCATTAACACACAAAAACTTATCACCAGCACCATCTTTATTGATCGTAAAGTAAATCTGAGAATAATACCAAGTGTGCCTAGAGCAGCAAGCCCGAAAATCCAGTTCGGTATCCGAGAGAAAATATCAGGAAAATCAAGATAGTCAGCCATAAATGCATCCTCCACAAGCTTACTAGATGCAAAAACGGTGCCAATTACATTAATCTATCGGTTTTTTTGTGGTTTTCAAAAAGTGGCTCTGCAGCAGTTAAGTTATTTATTTCCACCGCTCACTGGTGGAAATAAGCTTATTGAGTCAGAATTCTTGAGGCAAGTATCCAACTCACATGCAGCATTATTTATAAAAGCATTACGCAATAAGCCATTAGGCAACTTTAGTACTTTTGCAAGATCAAGAACTGTGGTTCCAACAGGGACTGTGACTGAAAATGGGTTAGAATTGCCCGGACCAGGATGATAATCTCGGAGTAAAGCGTATAAACGCACCTGTACCGTAATGTTCATACTAAACTGGACGCAATCCTTTATACACTTTTCTGCCCCCAAGCATCCGTAGTATTGTGCTTTCTTGACCTACGCGTCCTATCAAAGACGCCAATTCATTTATAGAGAGGGGTTGATTTCCATGAGCTAATAATGATCGAAAAACTGAATCAACCATTGCCATACCCTCTGGTATATAACCTTCCTGAGTTGAGCAATGACTGCGCACAACATATTCAACTGAATCAATCGAAAACACTTCTCCAGTCTGAGGATTCACCCAGTCTATTAGATTACGTTCACGATCACCAACATAGTCAAATTCTTTTTGATGATTTTCACAAAGCATGCTATGGAGATAGGTATGATATTCATCTTCACGTAGTGCCCACCACGCAAAGTCAATATGCAAAAGGGTTTCATGAAACTGGTTACCAGCGACGGGCTTCATTCTGCACACCTAGACATTCTATGAAGCATATCTCCAGTAAGCATCCCCTACATATACGTAGGATAAATTACTACCTAACCCTGCAAGAATAGCTTCTGGTGTAGTCCGCCTTACAACATTAACCGCACTATATAATGTGTACGTATGAACATTTCCCTGAGGTGTAAGTTTGGACAACTGTCGAAACATTCGTTCAACAATTTTTTCAAGCGTTACACCCTGACTCAACAAATCTTCAGATAAGGCATCAACACCATCTACATCCTCAACATTTATGATATTTTCTTCAACGCAACCGACAGAAATAGAACATTTACGTAACTCAAAGTAAAATCTTGCATTCTCAACCAATAATGTCCTGACCCAGTCCTTTATAGGATTGCGTTGCTCAAAAGATACGATGCTCTCGCTCAGATCGGCTCCCGGTTCAATAGTCATTCGAGCTCCTGCAATTACATCATACTTTTTGTAAAGTGGTGCCATACCCCAAACAAAACGCTCTTTCAATGCAACCCAACCTGGTAGACGCTGACCTGATAATGCATCAATAAGTGTTATTTTTACACGGGGAGAAACAAGAGCAGAAGGGAAAAGATGTGCCGTGTAAGCACTTAAAGGGAGAGTGCCTGCCCTGAGATGTGGATAAGTCAGGACCACTTCAACCGAACCCTCAACATCTTGCACTTCAATGTTTTCACTAAACTCATCAAATAATTTCAAAGACAGAAGCTTCATGTCTTCCGTTAATGATTCCGGTATACAAACAACCGGATCATATGCAAGATACTTCTCGGACATAATAATATCTCTGGGTTTCATATCAGTCAAAAACCAGAGCACCTGACCAGAAGGACCAACATCTTCAAAACGTTCATCCCCTTGAAGAGCATAGTTAAGAGAAAAAACCAACAACTCTTCTTCACTCTCATCAGGCATCATGCCAATGTCCTCCAAAAGCTCTTTTGTAGACAATGGACGTCCGTCAGCCAAATCCAGGGCAGCTTCAGCCAAATTAAGATGTCCAGTGTTGATATCCAATAACAAATCCACAGGAAACCAATATCCGGATAAACGAACTAAATCATTGTGTTCAAGTAATTGAGCCTCGATTTTGTCTTCCAAGACTTTAGTATGCTCTTCAAATATCTGTTGTGCAGTTTCTGTCAAAGGATTAGAATGACCATTACCTCCAAATTCAAATCTATCAATCAGAGAATTATTTGCCATACCACTAACAAATTCACGAGTTGTATCATCCTCACATCTAACCTGCAACACCCCATATTCGCCATAATCAGGATTATCTCCATTACGAATTGAAATCACTTCGCCATTTAAGCCGCCTAACAATGGAAAATTAATAATCTGACCTGACACATAAGTTTTGTCAGGACTATAAACTTCGTCCCAAACTTTATGTTCATCGCCAATCTTTTCTTGATCCTCCAGAAGTTGGCGTTCTAACAACGTTAGAACAATTGCCGCAGTGCTACAAGGAGTCCCCGATTCAAGCAACAAGTGAATTACGTAATCGTAGTCATCAGCTTGAAGCGTAAAAGATTCGATCCATCCAATATCAGGTAAATTCTTATTTTGTATCACAGAGAAATTTAGCGTTTTGCGTGGCAAACCAGAGTCAATTACTATCTTCATTATAAGCGCACAACTAATACGTTGTCAATAATACATACTCACATACCACAAGACCAATTATGTAAATTGGACCGATATATAATGTAAGGCTATTATGTCCAACTATTAATCAACAATTAATATATAAGCTACTTAACCTACCTGATCAGATTTTTCTGGAAAAAGACCCAGCACACCGCTTTCATCAGCACTACAGATACCACGCTCAGTAATTAAAGCTGTTACCAACCTAGAGGGTGTCACATCAAATGCATAATTAGCGGCTGCGCTTGTTTCAGGAGTAAGTGAAACGGAACGGATCTCACCCTCATTTAAACCTATAATGTTTTTTACTTCTGACTCATCGCGCTGTTCAATAGGTATTTGAGCAACCCCATCCGTATTCTCCCAATCAAAAGTCGACGAAGGCAAAGCCACATAAAACGGAACGTTATTGTCCTGTGCAGCTAAAGCCTTTAGATATGTGCCTATTTTGTTCGCAACATCACCTGTATAGACAGTACGATCAGATCCAGTGATTACCATGTCAACCATATCATGTTGCATAAGGTGACCACCAACGTTGTCAGCAACAATGGTATGTGGAACTCCATGTTTACCAAGCTCCCATGCAGTTAAACGGGCACCTTGATTGCGTGGTCTTGTCTCGTCAACCCAGACATGTACCTTAATGCCATTGTCATGTGCCAAATATATAGGTGATGTAGCAGTTCCATAATCCACACATGCTAACCACCCAGCATTACAGTGAGTAAGGATATTCACTGTTTCCCCGGATTTCGCCTTACTAATAGATTCAATCAGTCCAACACCATGTTCACCAATCAAACGACAAGACTCAAGCTCCTCAGCAGCAATTTCACCCGCAAGATCAAGTAATAAACGAATTTTTCCTTCCACACCTCCATCAAAATCCCGAAGACCTTCCATTTGACGGTCCAATGCCCAAAAAAGATTAACGGCTGTAGGACGCGAAGATCTCAACATGTCAACAGCTTGATCAATTTTCCGCATAAAATTTGACTCTGGCTCATCAGATGCTGAAAGAGCAGCCAAATACATTCCATAAGCTGCAGTCACACCTATTAGAGGAGCACCACGCACATGCATATCTTTAATAGCAATAGCAGCCTCTTCTACAGTGGTTAGATCTTCTATTACAAACCTATGAGGCAACCATCTCTGATCGATAATCTGAATCACAGATTCATCATTTGATTTTATCCATATAGTGTTAAAGTGCTTACCATCTACCTTCATAAATGAAAATCCTCCTCAATAAATATCTTGCTTCATCCATTCCAACGGATTGACTTGGTTCCCATTGACCCATACTTCCCAATGCAGATGCGGTCCAGTAGATAAACCAGTATTGCCAACGTACCCTATAAGGTCTCCACGAGTCAACTTTTGTCCTACAGATACTGCTGACTCTTGCAGATGCCAATACCCAGTAAATATCCCAATACCATGATCTATGATAGTTGTAGTTCCGCGAATGTCAAGTGTTTTCGACATAACAACTACCCCAGCAGCAGGCGCGTAAATTGGCGTACCTTCTGATGCCCCAAAATCTACTCCCCCATGAAAAGTTCGGTAATCTCTCCCATTATAGCTCCTACGCATACCAAAACGAGTTGTAATGTAATCCATTGACATAGGATGGTCAAAACCATCTTCCCACAATTTGTTTGCAGTGAAAGTTGATACTGTATCTAAGATGATTTGATCCTCGGCGACACGTACATTCTCATCCTCTAGTAACTTAGCCTTATCATGTCCCAAGACTAAACTCTGAGACCCATATTGCGCATCCGCAACTGGCAAACGCATCTCCAAAGTAACTAGCTGACCATCTCTTCTCGCAGCAGTTACCGACAAATGGTATATTCCGGGATCAGACATTGCGTGCACACCTAACAAAGATACTTGTCTTCCATTCATTGACGAAAAATTCAATTTAGTATCATCAAAAAATCCTGTTACAGATGTTTCATGGTCTGTATCTACGCTAATTACCACTGGGTGACCCTGACTTGGATGTTCGTTTGATATACTGACATCCTCAAATGGACTAAGTATTTGAGACTTAGTTTTACTACCTGGCAAATAACTCAATTCGCCAGGTAAAGTTAAAGTTGCTTTTGACCAACCATTTAATATCATAAGTTCATAGGGACTACAATCAGCATTAACGGCCAAACCTAGCAATGTATCATGCTCCCCTATCACTGAAAGCCCGACTTGATTGTCTTTGTCCTGATGATCACTAATCTTATATATCAAAGGCTGTCCTATATACAATGTGTAAGGATTGACAATACGATTCAGTTTGATTAAAGTATCAAAATCGTTATTTAATTCAAGTGGCATGGAGAAAAACGATTCGCCTGGTTGCACTACATATGTATCCACTAAGCCATTGACACCGAAATAATCCGACAATAACAAAATCTGGCCAATAGATATCAGCGATGGATTTTCGATGCCATTCAGCCTCTGAAGTGACTGTACACTACCCCCAAATTTCTGTGCGATAGAATACAGAGTATCACCATCCTGCACCTGATACAAAAGCCCCTCATGTTCCTCAGCACCAACAATACTATGAAAAACAAATACCCCGCTCAAAAGAAATAGTAAAAAACGAAATGACAATGTATACATTTTTGTAAATATAGTTTAATACAAGAAATTACCTAAATTCTACCAACCACTCAAAACTACGTCAGTGTACGATAGATTATATTAGCAACAAATTTTGTCTATAGTATAATGCTTGCCCTCTAATAATTCTACGACAATTATATGCACACAACTTCAATCGGCGATCTCATACAACTTGTTAGCACAAAAGACCAAAAAACATTTCTGTTAATTATTGACCAAGATGACAAACTGGAAACACACCATGGCATCATTAAACATTCGGATCTAATAGGACAACCTTACGGAGATGTAGTCTCATCCCACCTGGGCGCAGAATTTCTTGTCCTGACTCCTTCTATATCTAGCATTGCACGTACTATCAAACGAAAGTCTCAGATCATTTTTCCCAAAGATCTTGGATTAATATTGTTAAGACTTTCAATCCAACCTGGACAAAAGGTGATCGAAGCCGGTACCGGTAGCGGAGCTTTGACCTTGACTCTGGCTCAAGCAGTAGGTCCTCATGGAATGATTTATTCATATGACATTCGTGCAGATATGCAAGAATTAGCTAAGCAAAACTTAGAACTGGTAGGCATGAATAAACGGGTAAATCTCAAAACAAGAGATATTTGTGACGGATTCGATGAACAAAATATACCAGCAATATTCTTGGATATACCAAACCCTTGGGATTATCTAGCTCAAGTACACAACAGCCTAGAGAATGGTGGGTTTTTTGGAGCTTTGGTACCTACCACTAACCAAGTAAGTACACTCCTCGAAGCTCTGAAACAAGCACCATTCGGTCTATTGGAGGTGGTAGAAGTTATGTTACGAAATTACAAAACCAACCCTGAGAGATTAAGGCCATCAGACCGCATGGTGGCACATACAGGTTACTTAATTTTCGCACGTGGATTAACACAGTTGAAATAAAACAAAAACGACACAGTCATTTTATACAATGATTGTGTCGTTCACTTAGTACATACACTCAGATTATAACTAAATCAATTGATTATTCGGTGCTTGTGGTATTATCACTTGTTTCCTCAAAATCATCATCAGCACCTTTGCCCTTTTCAATTACTTCCACATCCTCAGCATCCAATTCCAAACCTTCTTCCTCTTCTTCTTCCTCTTCAACTTCAACAATTCCTGCGTAAGCAACTCTCGCTACAGCTTCTTCTAAATCAGTCAATATCTTTATGCCTTCTGGGACAATCACGTCAGATACTAGTATCGAGTCACCCAGATCTGTTAAACCATCCACACTTACCTCTATGATATTAATCATGTCTTTTGGTAAACATTCCACCTCTAGATCATACAAACTAGTCATAACTGTATATTCGCCCGTAGCAACAGCAGGTGATTCGCCCACAAGATTTATTGGAACCGTAATTGTGAGAACCTGTTCCATATCTACCGCCATAAAATCCACGTGAAGCGGATGTCCTGTCAATACATCTCTTTGTAATTCTCGGACAATTGTCGTATGATTTTGACCATCAACCTCTAAATCAATTAATACCGTACCTTGCAATCTAATAAGTATTTGTCCAGCCTCATGTGCAGGCAACTGAAGAGCAACTGGATTCATATCTGTTCCATAAAGGATACCTGGCAACAGACCGTCACGTCTGAGTCGGTTTAAGCCTTTAGCTATAACAGTTCTTGTTTGTGCCTTTAATAATGTACTTTCCATCAACTACCACCTTGCATATGACTATCGTAGAATCAATTTAAGTTACTTGTGTTGACTATGACAAGGAAATAAAATTACTGTCATGACCACCAAACGATGTGAAACAGCGAATTCTATCTTGGGTGGGCATTTTAGTCAAGAACGATATGGTACGATTATGGACATGAGCTCCATAAGAATCATAATATTGACATCCATTTTACTACTTGTAAGTTGTCAACCAATAGATGAACCAAGTACAGACAATGTAAATATTAGACTAATTCATGACAAAGTCAGAAAGAATGTTAGTACAAGCAGCAAAAATGTTGATGATTTGATATCAGATCAGGGACTAAAGCTAGGACCACTTGATCGAATTTTACCGAGTGAGTCAACTTTACTAACTGATGGTATGGACGTTACTATCATCAGAGTAGAAGAGGAATTACAGGATGAAGAAATAGTGGTCCCATTCGAGAAGCAAGTTGTACGAAATGACGGTCTACCTGTTGGCGAAAGTCGCTTGTTGCAAACAGGTACAAGTGGATTAGAGCAAATCACCTACCGGATTGTGAAAGAAGACGGCAATGTCACATCTAAATCAATATTACGCCGTACGATAATAAAACAACCAAGCGATGAAATTATTATGGTAGGCTCTCAAGCTACGTATACGATAGTCCCAATAGAGGGTTCACTAGCATATATATCATCGGGTAATGCATGGATCATGAGCAAATCCAGTGGTATGAGACAGCCTTTGACGGTAAATGGCATGTTGGACGGACGTATATTCCAGCTATCAAACGACAGTCGATATTTGCTGTATTCTACCAAACCAGATCAACAGACAGATGTGAAGGAAGCGTTTAACGAATTATGGGTTATAAATACAAACCCTACAAATGCAGAACCACTTGCACTGAACGCCCAGAATGTACTATGGGCTGCCTGGTCTCCTAAAGACCAATTAAGCATTGCATATTCCACTGGCGAACCTCGCACAACAGCACCTGGATGGCAGGCACACAATAATCTTCGCATAGCAGTCTTTAATGAAATAGATAATGAAGTGGTTCATACAACAATACTAGAACCATCCGCAGGAGGCAGTTATGGATGGTATGGCATGCAATTCGCATGGGCTCCTGATAGCATACACATAGCCTACGCTCAAGCAGATAGAATTGGAATCATAGATTTAAGCAATCCGACCAACCCTGTGAAAAAACAGCTGAATAATTTCTCCCACTATCAAACTTGGACTGACTGGGTATGGATTCCAGCACTAACTTGGTCTCCGGACAGCAAATTTATCTACACAGTTTCGCACGGCGAACCCATAGGACTTGAATTGCCCGAAGACAGTCAAATATTCAACGTTTCTGCGCTTGCTATAGATGGAAGCTTCGAAGCGATTCTGGCTGAACGTGCTGGTATATGGTCAAATCCAGTAGTATCACCAACAAACAATTATGATTTTCAGGTCGCATTCTTACAAGCAAATAGCCCACTTCAAAGTGTCAATAGTGGATATACACTGTCAATAATGGAACAAGATGGCAGCAATGTAAATGCTATTTTCCCAACATCAGGCGAAACAGCTCTAAAACCACAAAATATCACTTGGTCACCAAACGGAGAACAAATCGCACTAATACATAAAGGTAACCTTTGGGTAGTAGATAATGAATCATTGATATCTCAACAACTCACCAGTGATAGTCAAACAAGTAAACCAAGTTGGGGCAAATAACATGCGCAGAGCTCTAACAATTTTAGCACCGATATTAACAATAACATCACTAATTGTGCTTGTAGTACTGTTATTGCAATATCGTACTCGTATCCGTGGACATTCATTGGGATTGCCTGCCCCAAATCTGGATTCAAGACCAAGCAATATGTTGGGCATTAATGTCGAATTGCTTGCCGATTCACCAGAAACAATTGACAAAACATTTGATGTGATTAGTAACACAGGGTTTGGATGGGTCAGACAAATTTTCTATTGGGAACCAGAAAAGTTTGACTGGTCTACCACCGATATATTAATAAATTCAGCAATTGCAAACGATCTGCAAATCATAGCAGTGTTAACAAGTAGTAACATTCCAGATCAAACCAAGCAATTTGCTCAATTCGCCTACAAATTTGCTGATCGCTACTCGGAACAAGTACATACTTATCAAATTGGGGACGAACCTAACTTGATAAGCGCATGGGGAAGAACACCCTCAGCTGTGGAATACTCCAACCTACTCGCAACTATTTATCCCCTCATTCATCAAGCAGACATGAATGCAACGATACTTACGGCAGGACTGGCACCAACAACAGAGAATGGTACTGAAAACATCAACGATATACTCTACTTGCGACAATTGTATGCCGCAGGAGCTGAAGAATATTTTGATGGAGTAGCTGGAAAACCATATGGATTCAACACAGGCCCAGATGATCGTCGGCTAAATAATGATATTCTAAATTTCTCGCGCTTTATACTACTTCGGGAAGAAATGGAAAAATCTGGTGATAGTAGTAAATTGTTGTGGGCCAGTCAGTTTGGATGGTACGATCCTTTGGCAGCTACAAACCCACAAACCACATGGGGCGCAGTCAGCGAGATACAGCAAAGCAATTTTACAATTGCAGCAATAGAACGAGCACGTAATGAATGGCCCTGGGCCGGTGTATTAATCTTGGAAAACTATTCTCCTGGAATAAATATCGACGATCCGCGCTGGGGTTTTTCTCTGACAAATCCGAAAGGGACAAACAGGAAAATAATGACTGACTTAAAAAGTTATTTCTCCGTTGACCAAATCAGTGCAGCACCTCATGGAATACACCCTGCTGCAAGCCCATACGCACAATACAGTTCTGGGTGGAATTTCTCTAACCTAGGAGCTGACATTCCACAAACAGGTTCTTCCAACATAACATTCACATTTGAAGGGTCTGAATTTGGTCTTATAGTTAGACGCGGAAATTACCGCGCCACTCTATATATTGACATTGACTCGGAACCCGCAAATTTGTTGCCCACCAACCAAAAGGGTGAAAGTTATCAAATTTTAACTGCGCCTGATCTATCGACACAAGTAGAACTCATACCTATAGCTAACAATCTAGAACCCGGCAAACACATAGTTAGGATACGCGCAGACCGTGGTTGGGGCCAATGGGCAATCGTTGGATTTTCAGTTGGCAACAAACATACCTATGATAGTAGCATCATTACATTGTTTGCTTTATTGTTGTTTTGCGCTGCTTCAGGATATATGGTGTTTCACCATAAAATTATCCGTGCTTTTCTAAGCGATATGATTGTGTACTTTACCAATAGAGTCAACATGCTATTTACACTCTGTTTAGGTACTGTATTCTGGATATCTGCTGGAATGACATGGGGACAAAATTTGCCTCAACTATTTGTGCGCCAAAACGAATTAGTACCACTAGCAGTTACTACACTATCTGCTTTAGCATATTATGTATCACCTTGGTTGCTACTGTCATTACTAAGTTTGGTAGCATTGCTGATACTTTTTTATCTGCGTCCAGCTGTAGCATTAGCAATGATAGCTTTAGTCATACCATTCTATCTTTATCCTAAACCAATGTTTGAAAGAATGTTCTCTACTACAGAGGTTTTCACTTTATTAGCAACCGCCGCTGTATTAATTCGAAACACAATCAATATCAGCTCATTAACTCCAGACACATCATCATGGCGCCTGAGATTAAGCACCCTAGATAAGGCAGTTCTCACTTTTGCTACTCTATCCTTAATTTCTATATTAAGCGCTAATGAACTTGGTGCAGCAATAACTGAATTTAGAGTTATCATACTGGAGCCTGTCCTATTTTACATCTTGGTTCGCATCATTCCATTGACGAAGAATGAGATTGTCAGAATAAGTGACTATTTTGTCATTGGGGCATTACTAGTAGCAATAATAGGATTAATCCAATATGCACTTGGTGTTAACTTGATTACCGCCGAGGATGGAGTTATGCGCTTGAGAAGCATATTTGGTTCGCCCAATAATGTAGGACTCTATTTAGGAAGAGCACTACCAATTGCAATAGCAATGTCACTTATATCGAAGCCACACATCAGCAAAATACGACGGGTATCATATATAGCCGCCAGTATTTGTATGGCTCTAGCAATATTACTTAGTTTCTCGCGTGGAGCATTGCTACTAGGTATACCGGCTGCCATAGCGGCAATTACAATTTATTGCAACGGCAAACGAGCTATACTTCCATTGTCAGTTGCACTTGCTATTGGTTGTATAGTATTAATTATATTTTCTTCACACCCTCGAATTGCTAGCCTTACCAATCAGACAAACGGACCAACGTTCTTCCGTATAAATTTGTGGAATAGTACACTTAATATGATAGCCGACCAACCTATAACAGGCGTTGGGCTTGACAATTTTCTTTACTCATATCGAAGTAAATACATAGCTCCAGATGCCTGGCAAGACCCAAACATTTCCCATGCTCACAACATAATACTGGATTTCTCTGCTAGATTGGGCTTGCCTGGTCTAGTATCTATTATGTGGATAATCTACGCATTCTTTAAAGCTGCCAACTGGAATATAAAAACTACTAGGGACCCTACATTACGGTTACTTTATATTGGCCTAACAGCCTCCATGATCAATTTTATTGCTCATGGATTAGTCGATGCGTCTTACTGGTTCATCGACCTAGCTTTTGCATTCATGTTAACTCTTGGAATGATTCAGCGAACAAAAAGTATCGAGGCCAATGCAGAAAGTACTTAGCTTGAAAATTGACTGCTATGGTAAAATTGCACAGGTGTGCACTTGTGCACTAAATGTAGCACCTGACTAAAAAATGCGTATACTTATCACAGGCGGAGCAGGTTTCATCGGCTCTCATCTATGTGATCGGCTCATAACCGATGGACATAGTGTGATTGTCCTAGACAACTTGATAACTGGCAGTACAGACAATGTATCTCATCTCACTGATACAAAGATGTTCCGCTTCATTAACCAAAATGTAGCTGATTACATAGAACTTCCAAAACCAGTAGACGCTGTAATGCATTTTGCTTCTCCAGCAAGCCCATCACAAACTGCGCCTAATGGATATCTGCAACTACCAATTCAAACACTAAAAGCAGGTGCATTAGGCACCCTAAATGCACTAGGAGTGGCAAAAAGATACGGGGCACGTTTTATACTTGCATCCACATCAGAAGTGTATGGTGATCCTTTAGTTCATCCTCAAAATGAAAATTACTGGGGTAATGTAGACCCAGTAGGGCCACGCTCAGTTTATGATGAGGCCAAACGATTTGCTGAATCTTTAACAATGGCTTATAACCGAACTCATGGAGTTAGAACTCGGATCGTACGTATTTTCAACACTTATGGTCCTAGAATGGCATTAAATGACGGTCGCGTTGTACCAAACTTCATATGTCAGGCGCTAAAAGGCAAGCCATTAACTGTTTATGGTGATGGATCACAAACACGAAGCTTTTGTTACGTAGATGATCTTGTAGATGGAATCATTCTTCTAATGTCATCAGAACTCACAGAACCTACAAATATTGGGAACCCTCATGAAGTCACTATACTAGAATTTGCTAACAAAATAAATAGCTTGACCAAAAACGCTGCGGGCACTATTTTGGAAGATAAACGTACAACAGGAGACCCGCAACAACGTAAACCTGACATCTCAAGAGCTGAAAAATTGCTAAGTTGGAAACCACATATAACATTAGAAGATGGTCTAACACGCACAATAGCATATTTTAAAAATAAACTATCTGACAGTATGTAGAGTTTTATTTGAGTCATCCAGCCAACACACAATGCCATGCATCGAAACAAACTACAAACGAATATAATTCTATCAGCAACAATTATAGCTATCGGAATATTGTTATTATCATTGAGTTACAGACAAGCATTAGGTAATTTCAAAAATGCAATTAGTATGATTCTTACACCTTTACAAATCAATGTATACTCTTTGGTTGAACCACTTTTCGTTAATGAGCCAAATGCTCCTGAGGAACTAGTCAAGCTCAACGCAACTTTAACAGCAGAGATTGCCTTGTTACGGTCCGAGAACATACGTCTGAGCGAAACAATATATGAACGAGACATGCTAGCAGCACTACTCAATTACACTAAACTAGATAATGTACATACATACATCAGCGCTAATGTAATCGGAAAAGATACAAGCAGTTTCCTGCAGTACGTCATAATTGACATAGGCACAACTGGTGGTGTTCAACGTGATATGCCAGTTGTCACGGATGCAGGACTAGTCGGTATAATAAATGAGGCAACCCCTCGAGCCAGCAAGATATTGCTTTTGAACAGCGACCAAATGGCAATCAATGTCAGAGTGCAAAATTCACGGGCTGACGGAGTGCTATTCGGACAAGCATCTAAAGACCTAAGACTTAGATATGTCGCACTTGATGCTACTATTAATGCAGGTGACTTAGTGGTTACTTCCGGGTTAGGAGGCTCCCTTCCAGCTAATATTCCTGTTGGAGTAATAGCTTCTGTACGTAGTCGTGCCTATGATGTTTTTCAAGAGGCGGAAGTTTTGCCATTAGTCAACTTAGATAAAATAGAAATCGTTATGATAATTACTGACTTCACTCCCACCGAACTAAACCCACTCATAAGCACTCCGATTCCAGACGACCTTTGAAAAATATAATAATTGCTCTACTAATTATTCCATTGCTAGCTATATTGCAGAGCACCCTTTTACCATATTTAAATTTTCACAGTACAGCCAAATTAGATTTGGTGTTGATAATGGTACTGTCTTGGAATTTGGTATATCCTAATAGCGATAGTATGTTATGGGCCCTGGTCGGCGGATTAATGCTTGATGCACTCTCAGGAGCTCATATTGGAACCAATGTAATATCACTCACTATGGCTAGTCTTATACCAAATTTGATGAGCTCACGTATCTGGTCAACGCACATCCTACTAAAGATTTCTGTAGGTATAACCGGCACCACAATATATTATCTAGCATATTTGCTATTATTAACTACCACTGGTTGGAGACCTAATTGGTCAAATCTACAAACCGACGATTTAGTAAGTACAATAATAATTAACGTATTTGTTATGATCCTAATACTGCCATTGACGCGATGGCTAGCTCTAAAAATAACATATCGTAACATTGATATATAAGATGAATTCATCACCATTCGTAACTCCCTGGAGAACTGGAATACTATATGGCCTGATGGCTATATCAATCATAGCATTCTCTGGTCAACTCCTTCGATTGCAAGTCATTGAACATGAAGAATTATCTGCGCTAGCAGTAGAAAACCGACAGGCGCGAATAAATGCTCCTGCTCAGCGCGGAGTGATTTACGACCGCAATGGAATAATCCTTGCGCACAATATACCATCGTATGATGTAGTCATAACTCCAGCAGAACTTCCTGAAGATGATTTAAGATTACAGGAAATATATCAGCGGGTTGCCACCATCACTGGAGCGCCGATTAATACCCCTCCGCTAGATGCGGGCAATGCTAGTAGCAACAGGATGGGTGAAGATGCTCCACCACCTGGCATTACAGAAGTTGTTTTCTTACAAGAATCGATCGCACCATATGAATCAGTAGTTGTCGCACCAGATGTAGATAGAAAGGTGGCACTAACACTGAGTGAGGAACTACGAAACCTCCCAGGTGTAGGAATACAGATTACACCAATGCGCGATTATCCAACAGGTTCACTTACAGCACACTTAATTGGATATATGGGTCCAATTACAGAAGCAGTAAAAGATTTTTATACAGAAAGAGGCTTCGATGCTTCTAGTGACAAAATCGGATACTCTGGAGTAGAAGCTTACATGCAAGATACTCTAGCAGGCCAAAACGGATTCAAGCTAATAGAACAAGATGTAGCAGGCTTAGAATTAAGAGTTATAGGTGAAGTGACAAACCCAACACCTGGTAGAAGCATAATGTTAACCATTGACACACAGCTACAGGCTATCACTGAGGCTGCGTTAAGACAACGTATGAAAATAGAAAATCAAAGTAGAGACGGACAGCCAGTCACTAATGGAGTAGTAATAGCTATGAACCCACAAACTGGTGAAATACTGTCAATGGTATCGTTGCCCAATTATGACAATCAACAATTTGCTCGATATATTCCAGTAGATTACTATACTGAACTACTTAACCATCCGCACAAACCTTTACTCAATCAGGCAATCAGCGGAGAGCACCCACCTGGTTCTGTGTATAAGTTAGTAGTTGCATCAGGAGCTCTACAAGAAGACATTGTAACTCCTGAGCAATTTGTTGATGATCCAGGAGAAATTGAAATAGTCAACAGATATTTTCCAAACGACCCTGGTAAGACCAGAAAAGTTGTCTGCTGGAAACGCGATGGGCATGGACCTGTCGACTTCATGACTGGCATAGCACAATCCTGCGACGTATATTTTTACGCTCTTGGTGGTGGCTATGAGGATGGTGGAGTAACAAATGGTTTGGGTATTGAGAAAATATACCAATACTCCGAATGGTTAGGATATAACCAAACAACTGGTATAGAGCTACCTGGAGAACTGTCAGGACTTATACCTAATAGTGATTGGAAACGTATTAATATTGGAGAAAATTGGTCAACTGGCGATACTTATATAACTTCTATTGGCCAAGGCTATGTGTTGTCAACTCCATTACAAGTACTAAATTCATTTACACCTTTCATCAATAATGATGGTGCATTGATGAAGCCTACTATAATACGCAATATTCTAGATGGCGAGGGCAATATTGTTGAAGAATTCCAGCCACAGATAATTCATCAGATTCCCATTAAACGTTCTATCATCGAAAAGATTAGTATCGCACTACGAAAAGTGATGGTAGATGGCACTGGAGAAAAATTACAAGAAATTAATGGAGTAACAATAGCTGGTAAAACTGGCACAGCTGAATATTGCGACAATATCGCTCAACTAGCAGGACGATGTGAATTCGGAGCATGGCCAGCACATGCATGGTTCGTAGGATATGGTCCATATGAGAATCCAGAGATAGCTGTGGTAGCATTTGTTTATAGTGGTGAGGAAGGCGCAACAGTAGCAGGACCCATAGTTATGGAAATCATAGATGCATATTTCGAACTGGAAAGCTTAAAATGATTAATTCAAACAAGTCAAATAGCACCAAAAAAATCGGGCTTCAACATGATCATCACACATCAAAGAAACAAGCTTACAGCGATCTAATGGTTTAAGTTACGATACACAAAATGTCCACGTTATTTAGTCGTAAATCAAGAACAGGAAGTGTAATAAGTAGTAGACGTGAATTGTGGAAAAATTTTGATTGGCTCCTTATTATTACCGTTGCGCTGCTATTAACAATAGGAACTGCCATGATCAGATCTAGCACATTTGAACATCCCACTCTTTATGATACTCCTCGACAACAAATACAATATGCCATTGTAGGATTTGCACTTATATGGCTATTAGCGTCTATAGATTATCGTTATTGGAAAAGCCTTTCCAAGTTTATTTATGTGTTGATTATCATGGCTTTATTGTTGCTATTTGTACTAGGAGTTGTAGCTGGCGGTGCACAGCGATGGTTTGAATTTTTTGGGTTATTTTATATTCAACCATCCGAGCTCGCAAAAATCGGTAGTGTCATCTGGATTGCAAGCTTTTTTGCTAACCGAGGAAATCAGCTAAACCAGTTTCGCTGGATAATACTTTCAATACTACATGCAGGCATTCCTGCGGCGCTAGTAATGGCTCAACCCGACCTTAGTTCAGCAGTGATGATTATAGTGGTGTGGTTAAGTATCCTATGGACTGCAGGTGTACGACCCCAACACTTGGCCATATTATCTGGTGTGAGCATAGCCAGCTTACCAGCAATATGGCTACTGATGGAAGAGTATCAACGTAACAGAGTAATCAACTTCCTAAATCCTGCCCTTGATCCTGGCGCCCAATACAACGTGCGTCAAGCCATCATTAGCATAGGGTCTGGCGGATGGTTTGGGCAAGGGTATAATCAAGCATCACAAGTACAATTGCGTTTTTTAAAAGTACGTCACACTGACTTTATTTTCTCCGCTACAGCAGCGGAATTTGGATTGTTGGGTGTCATAGTGATAATGTTGCTATTTGTAGTTATAGCATGGCGAATATTCCGAATAGGTAACAATGCACAAGATGCATTTGGCGCATATTTATGCTATGGAATGGGTTCTATGATTTTTGCACAAGCATTTTTCAACATAGGAATGAATCTAAACCTTTTGCCAGTAATTGGACTTCCTTTGCCCTTTTTTAGTTATGGGGGTAGCGCGCTTATTACATTAATGATAGGTCTTGGAATAGTACAAAGCGTTGCAATAAACCAAAACAAATATGAATACTAACTCACCAATACGCGTCCGATTTGCACCATCACCTACAGGACACCTCCACATCGGAGGTGCACGAACAGCCTTATACAACTACCTCTTTGCTAAAGCATATAGTGGTAGTATGATTTTGCGCGTAGAAGATACAGATCGTAACCGATATGTTGAAGACTCAGCGAAACAACTCATAAAGGATCTCAAATGGTTAGGTATTAATTGGGATGAAGGTCCAGATGTTGGTGGAATATTTTCTCCTTATATACAATCAGAAAGAACCAAACTGCATCGCAGTCACGCAGAACAGCTGGTCAAAATTGGCAAAGCATACTATTGCTTCTGCGACAAAGTACGCCTTCAATCGATACGCTCCAAACACAAAGGATATGACGGACACTGCCGAGAAATTGATGCCGATACTGCAATGGAAAGAGTTACTTCAGGAGAAAAACACACAATACGATTCCGCAGCCCCAAACAAGGCACTACTACGGTAGATGATCTGATTAGGAAAAATATAACAGTAAAAAATAAACAGCTAGAAGATTTTGTCCTGTTCAAGGCTGATGGTTTCCCAGTGTATCATTTGGCTGCCATGGTAGACGATCACTTAATGGAAATAACACATGTGATTCGGGGCGACGAATGGTTGTCTAGCATTGCTAAACACGCCCTAATAATTAGGGCGTTTGGATGGTCAGAGCCAATTTGGTGTCACCTTTCCGTACTTACTCAACCAGGTGGCAAGGGCAAAATGAGCAAAAGAGATGCTAAGACAAAAGAACAGGATGATAATCACTCAATTTTCATACATGATCTGAGAAATAAAGGTTATCATCCAGAAGCAATAATAAATTGGATGGCGCTTATGGGATGGAGTTTAGACGACAAACAAGAGGACTTTAAGCTCGCTGACCTAGAAAAGGTTTTTAAACTTGAACGCATCAATCCATCACCAGCAGCAGTAAATTTCAGTAAATTAGATTATTTTCAAGGTAAGCATGTTAGACAGATGTCTGACAGAGAAGTTGCAGCTAGTGTACAACCATTTCTACGGAAATCAGGAATAGTTCCTGATAAAGAAATGTTATTAAGCCTTGTTCCGCTAATCAAGAATCGTATAGTAACATTTGAAGACTCTGTAGAATGGCTTAGTTTTTTCTTCACAAAGGAGATTATGATATCACCTTCTGAATTTACTAATAAAAAATCCACACAAGAAGAGACACTCGTCATATTACAAAACGTCAAACTAACTTTGGAACAATTGCAGGAATTTAAACATGAAAGCATTGAAACTGAATTACGATCACTTGCAGAAACAATGGGCTTGAAGCTTGGTCAATTACTGAATCCAGTACGATTAGCTATAAGTGGGCAAAAGGTAAGCCCACCACTGTTTGAAACCCTGGAAATTCTTGGAGAAAACTTAGTTCACAGTCGCATAGAAAAAGCGATTAAATTATTAGAAAATATCTAACCTACTTCTTCGCTATGGTAAAATCATATCATCGCTGGGGGATAGTTTAGTTGGTAGAACAGCGGATTCTGGATCCGCAAGCTCAGGTTCGAATCCTGGTCCCCCAGTCTAGTAAAAGCCTAATAGAATTTATACACATTGTGATATACTGCTAAAAACTCGTTGGTCTGTTCATAAACATCACACCTGCGCCAGCGTAAGCAACAAGGAGTGTAATAGCCATGTCCAAACATACAAGAGCATTAAAACAGGCGGAACGAGACTATGCCAAGGCTACTGACAAACTTGAAAAACTGCAGATTCAGTATGAGAGTATGCAAAAATCATTGAACGAAAATGAACAGGAAAATACTGAGGATATTCAGAAAGAAATTAGTACAATAACCGACTTAATATCCGAAGCACAAACTGTACGAAAGAAAGCTAAATCCAAAGTTGCAGAAGCAGAAATGTTTGTAATGAGAAACAAATATTAGTACAAATCCCTTTCATTCTAATAAAAATTTCAGGGTTGACAACCAATAAATGGCACTGTATGATGCTGAAATAGAGAAATATTGACAGGAAAGGGTTCGAATTGCAGTCAACAAAAGTAGTTGTAGTAATAAAGAGTAGTTGTAGTAATAAAGTTAGTCTAATCCCCGGTGGTAATTTTCCCTTGATGGTAAATAATTACACGTCTAAGTTAGATTTTGAATATAAGGAGTAGTAATATGAGCGAAAGAGAAACTGGTACTGTAAAGTGGTTTAACGATGCAAAAGGTTTTGGATTCATCTCCCGTGAGGAAGGTGATGATTGCTTTGTCCACTATAGTGCCATCAATGCAGATGGTTTTCGAAGCCTACATGAGGGTCAACAAGTTGAATTTACAGTTGAACCGTCAGATAGAGGTCCAAAAGCCATCGACGTGTCAGTAGTGTAATTCTTCCTTTTCCTGTCACACCATAAGAATTAGAACTAACAACTCGGATTAAAATAAAAAATATTAGTGTGCAACAATAGCCACTAATATTTTTTTATTTTAATCCGAATGCTGATATTACTTTGTATTATTAGCTTTCTGTATACGGGCCCAACTATCACGCAAAGTCACCGTACGATTCAATACCAAATGCTCAGCACTAGAATCTACAATGTCTAAGGAAAAATAACCTTGTCGCTCTAACTGGAATCGGCTTCCAGAATCAACATCGACTATACCAGGCTCCAATTTACATCCATGTATAGTCTGAAGAGATGCTGGATTCAATATTTTATCCAAATCTTCCGTAGGTACCGAAGCAGGATCCTCAACTGTAAACAATCTATCGTACAAACGCACCTCGGCATCTACAGCATGAGCAGCAGAAACCCAATGCAATGTTGCTTTTACTTTACGTCCATCTGGAGCATAACCTCCACGAGTATCAGGATCGTAGGTACACCTCAGTTCCTCTATCTCACCAGTTTCAGGATTACGTATCACTGACTCACACTTAATATAATAAGCATATCTTAGACGCACTTCTCGACCAGGAGCTAATCGATAGAATTTCTTAGGTGGATCTTCAAGGAAATCATCGCGTTCTATATAAAGAACTCGCGAGAACGGCACTTTGCGAGTACCCATGGCAGAATCCTCGGGATTGTTTATCGCATCAATTTGTTCTACTTGATCTTCAGGATAGTTTACTATTACTACCCGAATCGGCCTTAGCACTCCCATTGCTCTGTGAACAGTTTTGTTAAGGTGTTGTCTTAGAGTATGTTCTAAAAATGCAAAATCAACTACAGTGTTACGTTTTGCTACTCCAATCCTTTCACAAAATTCGCGCAGCGCCTCAGGAGTATATCCGCGTCTACGCATTCCTGATATTGTTGGCATACGTGGATCATCCCATCCACTTACATGACCACCCTCTACAAGAGCTGCTAACTTACGCTTACTAAGCACCGTGTAATTTAAGTTTAGTCTAGCAAATTCTATTTGACGCGGATGATCCACAGCAAGCTCATCAAGAAACCAATCATACAAGGGTCGATTATTTTCGAACTCTAAGGTACAAATAGAATGAGTTACACCTTCAATTGAATCACATTGCCCATGAGCAAAATCATACATTGGATATATACACCATTCGTTTCCAGTACGATGATGAGTCACATGCAGTATGCGGTACATTACTGGATCCCTTAAATTGATATTACTACTACTCATATCTATTTTAGCTCGAAGAACATGACTCCCGTCTTTAAATTCCCCTCTACGCATTCTCTCAAACAAATCTATATTTTCCTCAACAGAACGATTGCGATAAGGACTATCGTGGCCCGGCTCCTTGAGTGTGCCTCGATAAGCACGAATATCTTCGGCGCTTAGGCTATCAACATATGCTTTGCCAGAATGTATCAACTGCACCGCAAATTTATATAACTCAGCAAAGTAGTCTGAGGCACAATGAAAATTATCACCCCAATCAAATCCAAGCCAATTTACATCTTCTATGATGGATTCTACAAATTCGGACTCTTCTTTAGCAGGATTTGTGTCGTCCAATCGCAAACTACAATAACCTTTATAGTCAGCTGCAATGCCAAAATTCAAGCAAATAGACTTAACATGTCCTATATGTAAATACCCATTTGGCTCAGGAGGGAAACGAGTTTGAACTCTACCACCAAACTTGCCATCTTCCACATCTTTAGATACTATCAGGGATACAAAATTATCTTGTGAATCCTTGTTCGTACCACTTATGACGCTATTGTTTTTAGATTCCATTGCCACCTTTTATACCCATCACCATCAAAAAATATCTTTAGCCTAATCTGAATTATTTTGTGACCTAATACTTAGACGCACACTTTTACGCTTCTCCCCATCAGCCATAAGTTCCTTTTGTCGCTCGTTCTCACAAACTAGTCGAGGCACCAAAGTTGGCTTCCCCTGCTTGTCTAGAGCTACATACACAATAAACGCTGAGTTTGTTGCCACAACATCCGCAGTAAGAGGATTTTCAGCATCTACTCTTACCAATACTTCAATGGACGAACGTCCTACCCAACTTAATTGAGCATTTAAATGCAGCAAAGCTCCAACTTCTACTGGCTCATTGAATGTCATAGACTCTACAAACACCGTAACTGCGTGCATGCCAGCATGGCGCATAGCAGCTAAACTTCCAGCCTCATCAGCGAGTTTCATTATCACTCCCCCATGGACATTGCCTAACGGATTAGCATGCTCAGGCAACATCAGCTGTGCTAAATGAACAGCAGACTCAGAAGGTGTTTTACCTACATCGTTAATATTGTTTTGCATATTAATCTGGCCATTGACTATACAGTCTACTAGATTCGCACATGATCAGCCAAGTCCTTATAAACTCCCAACAAAGCTTCCGCAGAAGCCTGCCAACTAAATTGCTCTGCTCTCTCAAGCCCTTTTTCGCGAATGCTTTGTCTAAGATCTACATTTTCCGTCAATTTCAACATAGCATCTGCCATATCTTCTACATTGCTAGGGTCAACCAATAAAGCAGCATCTCCCGTCACTTCAGGCAAGCTGGAAACACTAGATGCGAACACAGGTACGCCACAAGCCATAGCCTCTAATACTGGCAAACCAAACCCTTCATACAAAGAAGGAAAAGCCATAATATCTGCAGAAGAATATAGAGCCGCTAAATTAGCGTCTTCAATAAAACCGGGAAATAAAACGCGTTTTTGTAATCCGCGTGATTCTACTAATTCATACACTGCGTCATAGCTCCAACCATCACCACCAGCTAATACAAGATTATATTCAGAATCGCCAAGTGCAAGCTCAAATGCCTTGATTAAAGTCAAGTGATTTTTTCTAGGCTGCAAAGTGCCCACTGATAACACAAATGGTTCTTGGCCCAATTTATACCGTTTACGCACTTGCTTAATCTCCACTGGATCCATTATGGGACGGAAGTCCGATGATACTCCAGGATAGAGCACTGTTATTTTATCTGCGGGTGTTAAATATAATTCGACAAGATCATCTTTGGTAGATTCCGAGTCTGCCAAAACATGTGTGGCAATCCGCACGGAGCGTTTAACCGCAACTTCCAGATATCCTCGCAAACCTGGAGAAGCAGATTCTGGATCTCGCAAAAATGACAAATCATGCACAGTCAGCAACGTAGGTACACCTTGTAATGTCGGAGGCAAAGTGAAATCAGGAGAATGATATATATCAATGACACCCGTAATAAGTTCTACAGGTACCGGCAAACGCATCCGTTGCCAAATTCGCGCAAGCCAAATATCATTCACAGGCAAATGACGTAGATGGAAATTATTTGGTAAAGTCAGCATGCCTCCCTCTACTTTGTTTTTGCTAGCATAGAAAAGACGATATTGATTAATTGAATCAATATCCGCCAATGCATGTACCATCTCTCGAACGTAACGCCCTATTCCACCACTCTGTCGCACAGCAGCAGTGATTTCTAACCCAATCTTCACAATTGCACTTTACTCAACATCACCATAGGTCCAATAACGATTTGCGAAAAAATTCCAGAACAATACCACTGCTACCGCCGCCACTTGACCTACATTGGTACCTATAATCAATCCAGCTTGGACTCCATAATAATTTTGTAATGTTGGAATGAATGCTGAACTAACTGAGCCAAATATCAAAAGATTCAATGCAAGACCAATCAAATTAACAACTGTGAACTGAACAGCCTGTAATCTAACACTTTTAGATCGTGAGTCAGGATAAATCCAGTAGCGATTCCAAAAAAAGTTACTAGTCAAAGCAAGAGTAAAAGATATAGTTTTTGCTATAAGACGCAGTAAACTTGTAGTCATCCCCAGATAACCTATCATGATATTTAATGCGCCTGTGTCGATTATAAATCCTATAGCACCTACAATACTGAATTTTATAAAACGACGAGTTTCGCTACTATCAAATCGTTTGAATTTCATGAATATTTCTTCCTAAAAAATAACATAATAAGGCACTTATACAAACAAACTCTTGTTGCGTACTCTAGTGCTCACTACAGACAATACACCCAATAAACCACCTAAGCATAAATGTATATTGTTCACAAATAGATTGTCTACAAAATTATGTACCCCAAGATGTGTCCATGCACCCAATAATCCAAGAGTAATCCCTCGATTCCAATTGGTACTTCTTCGCAAAACACTAATTGTTTGCAAAAATACATACCCCCAGAACAATATATATGAACCAAGTCCAATCACCCCTGTTTCAGCTGCAACGTTCAAGTAAACGTTATGAGCATGCCCAAGAGGATTTTCCCAATTCGCCAATCTATATGTTGGATACACAACCTGATAGTTGCCCATACCTACTCCAAGCCAGGGATGTGCTTCAATCATTTTACTAGCCGCTTGCCAGTGTGCAGCTCTTTCAATAACGGAAAAATTAGTCTCATCGATAGAAACACGACGCACATCCTGAACAATCGTATATTCAAGTATCGTATTGATTCTATTCTCAAAATGATCAGGTACAAACCCTAGATAAACTAATATAGTGCTTATAGCAATAGTAACTGTTACCAAGCTGACGCCAATAAATGGTCTAGATGACAAGAAAAACAACATCACTAGAAATGCTACAATGGAACCAATCCATGCACCACGAGAATAGGACGCTATTAATGCGCACACTAGTAAAACAGTCACAATCAAAGTGATTACAACCATTGTTATATAAGAATATTTTATCTGTTGGGGTTCTCTATTCTGGAGTAAAGCCCAGAGAACACCTAACGCGATAGGCCACAAAATTCCCATAAAACCACCAAATGGGTTTGGCTGTTCGAAAGTACCATACGCCCTAAAAAATCCTGATGCCAATTCAAAAGACATCGGTCCAGTATCCCGTATGGCAAATTGCCATATTCCAATTAATGCCTGAAGACAACCAGATGTCAAAACAAATCCTATAACCCACTTTTCCTTACCTTGCTTTACGCAATAATTAAACACTATCACGGCAACCATCAGTAATTGAAGCCATTTAATTAGTTCTGTCAGACCCTGATATATGTTTGTAACATCCCACAAAGATAGCAAAGCGATGCATAAATAGATAGCCATAAGTTTTGTGGTCACTGGAAATCTAATGCTCATATTTCTATTGAACACAATATGTACAAGCCAAGAAAAAACAAACAGAGCAAACAATATCTGACCAGGATACAAAGATACGTCGGTCCAGACAACTGCAACCAAAGCACGTAAAGGTCCAATAATAATCGCTAAACCAAGAGCAATCATAGGCTCAATCAACGAGATAACAATTGCAATCACGCTAACAATTATTGAGAGACCCAAGACAGCCGGCACAATTCCCAAAACTATAGCTATCAAGCTGCCCGCTAACAATAGTCCAATCAGATTTTTATGTGTATATAAAATTGATGCTTTCACAACAAATGTTCAAAATCCAGCCACTTAAGACTATCAACTATGTTGAGTACTACCACGCTCTAGCCCCACCAAGAACCGAGCTAGATTGTCAAGATCATCCAAAATGTATCCAGCTCCACGAGCCACACATGTTAATGGGTCTTCAGCTACCCAGCATTCCATGTTTATTTCACCTTGCATCCTTGCCGCCAAACCTTGAAGCTGCGACACTCCACCAGCCAAACAAACTCCTGATTCCATTAAGTCAGCAATGATCTCTGGAGGAGTTTCATCAATTGCTTCCTTTACTAAATTGACAAGCGTACGTGTGGATTCTGCGAGAGCACCCCTGATTTCTATAGATGATACTTCTACAGAATCAGGAAGACCGGTCACAAGATTTCGTCCCCTAAGAACAGTTACTCTTTCTTCTGGCAAAGAATGAGCGGACCCTACATCTATTTTTACTCTTTCAGCCATTCGTTCGCCAATAGCTAAGTTATATTTTGTGCGTGCATATTGAATGATATCTTCATCCATCTCATCACCAGCAACTCGCAGGGAACGACTGAGCACTACACCACCCATCGAAAACACAGCAATCTCAGTAGTTCCTCCACCAATATCTAGAACCATCGAACCACGAGCCTCACCTATCGGCAATCCAGCACCTATAGCAGCCGCCATGGGTTCCTCTATCAAATAAGCAGCTCGTGCTCCAGCTGCTAGAGTAGCATCATACACAGCACGCTTCTCTACTTCTGTCACACCACTAGGTATACCCACAACTACACGAGGCCGAGGAATCGGCACATAACTTTGCTCATGGGCCTTATCAATAAAATAACGAAGCATCGCCTCCGTAATTTCAAATTCAGAAATGACACCATCACGAAGAGGACGCACTGCCTGAATATTTGTAGGCGTGCGTCCAACAAGTTCTTTGGCCTCCGACCCTATAGCAAGAGGACGACGCGTCTTTTTGTCAACTGCCACCCAGGATGGTTCATTTATTACTATGCCCTTCCCGCGCACATATACAAGTGTATTAGCTGTACCAAGATCGATGCCAATATCCAGGGAAAACAGGCCTAGAAACCAATTTAATGGACTAATTGCCAATAGATTTGTCTCCTAATTGTCTCATGAGTTCTACGAAGCGCGATTATACCACGCAGAAGGTATCCTAATATACTAAGAAACACACATGCTATAATTTCACAAATGGATCTTTTTGGCATATTGCGAGAATTTAGTGAAAAAATATGTCCTGATTTGTGGAATGATGGACTGGTAATTGGAGTTTCTGGTGGGCCAGATAGCCTTGCACTATTACACATACTGAGTCAATTTCCTACACTACCATCACAAACAATAGTTGTACATTTAGACCATGAATTACGCAATAATTCATCAAAAGATGGGAGATTTGTTACTCAAATTGCCCAAGACTGGGGATTTAATATAGTTGTTGATAATCAAAACATCAAAAAAATTGCCTCAAAGCACAAATTATCCATAGAAGATGCAGGAAGACAGGCACGATACACACTATTCAAAAGAATAGCAGACACACACAACATCAAACTAATTCTAGTAGGGCACAATGCTGACGATCAAGTAGAGACGATACTCATGAATTTTGTGCGCGGAGCTGGTATTTCTGGTCTAAGTGGAATGAGCCCCATCACACCGATTGTTCCTAGCATGTTAACAATTGCGACTTATGAGCATTCTGACATATTTATAGGACGTCCATTGCTTTCTGTGCCACGTCAAGATATCCAAGAATACTGCATAGATAACAACCTAAGCCCTATTCAGGACCCAACCAACAATAATAAAAGGTACTTGCGCAACCGTATACGTCATGAAATCACTCCAATATTAAAAGATATAAACCCTAAAATCCATCAAACTACTAGTCATATTTCAACCATATTAAAAAATGATTCGGTTGTCTTACAACAAGCAAACAAGATTGCTTGGAACAACATTGTTGCGTATTTTGATGATCATAAGGTTGTTATCAAACGCTCAATGTTTGGACAGGCTCTTACAGGCACACAGTTAGCAATATTAAGATTAGCCATAAAACAATTAAGGCCAAACATACGCAACATAGATTTCAATCCAATTTCATATGCGGCAGAATTCTCGAAAACGGGAGATGTGCGTCAAGAGTGTTCTTTGCCAGGCAATCTGATTATGAAGATTGATTATCAACATCTGATAATTGTTGAAGCAAGAATAACGACAGATTATCATATCAACTCACCATTTCTAGTTAATGGAGAAACAATTACAATCGAGGCTCCAGGCTCCGTAGCACTTGAGTCATGCGGTTGGAAACTCTTAGTAGATTTTCCAGAAAAAATACACTGGAAATCAGTGTACAAAAATGCGGATCGCTGGAAAGCGTATATTGACTGTGACAAATTAGAGAATAATCCGCTACAACTCCGATCACGTAGAACTGGAGATAAATTCCAACCACTTGGCATGCATGGGAAAAGCCAGTCTCTGGCGCATTACATGACTAATGCTAGGATTCCTTATGAATTACGAAATTGCATACCTTTACTCGTGAGTGGAAAACAAATAATATGGATTGCTGGATGGAGATTGGACCATCGTGCATGCATAAGCAAAAACAGCCAAAATATAATGCGTGTGCGAATGACTTGTACACAATAATTGGCCAATGAATGACTAGGACCAGATCCATGTCAGTATTTACAACTTATTTGTTGATATTCGCAATTCTAACTTCGGGATGCAGTAGCAAAACCAACCACAATTCTACGCTACGGCTCGCAACTACTACTAGTACCGAAAATTCGGGTTTGTTGCAGTATATATTGCCTACATTTGAAAAACAGTTAAAT
>DDZT01000091.1:10039-10220 GCA_002346435.1 Anaerolineales bacterium UBA3001 | reverse complement strand
CCGTTAGGTCCTAGAAAACCAAATATTTCCCCTGATTCTACTTTAAAGCTAACATCATCTACAGCAACATTTTTGCCAAAGTGACGTACAAGTTGTTCTACTTTTATAGAATACATTTAATATGGTCCTAGGTGACAGATTTGAGTAGTATTACTGGAATTTGTCGCTCTGTCCGTTCTTT
>DDZT01000091.1:9380-9700 GCA_002346435.1 Anaerolineales bacterium UBA3001 | reverse complement strand
TATCGCTTCAACCAAGGAAATTGTAACCCAAGTCGCTTGCTCTCACTTCCTTGTGTGAGAATAGCTGACACATCAATAGTCCTGTCTCCAACTTCAATGATGGCTCCCGGATCGCTTACAATATTCAAAAACCATGCAGGATGCCTGTCTCTACCACCATTTGAGGCGACTACAGCGTAATTGTCTCCATCTTCTACCGCTCCTAAAGGTACAGTATGCAGCCGACCGGTTTTTCTGCCAGTAGTAGTTAGTAGAACAACAGGTCTTCCCTGCACTGAACCCAAAAGACGTCCTTTAGAGTAACGATACACAAATATGTG
>DDZT01000091.1:8734-9088 GCA_002346435.1 Anaerolineales bacterium UBA3001 | reverse complement strand
AGAGTAACGATACACAAATATGTGGATCCTCATCAGTATTCGAATAATGGGCCTACTCAACAGTAATCTAGTCAACATATAGAAATAACCAAGGAATGATACCTAACAATGATGCAATTACACTATGTCTTTATAGTAACTAGTTGTTCAAACGCCACTTTAAAATCCTTTTGCAAAGCTATCCAAGTATACTTCATATTATGCTACAAAATATGCATCCGTAGTCAGATGAGTAACAACATAAACATATTTGCACAAATATACATCATATGATAAACTGTTGCCGATTTGAGGACTATAATGAATACTAGTGCAATTGTGGTGTACAAGGCAAAGAAGAGCAAGCCTACCCGC
>DDZT01000091.1:0-8438 GCA_002346435.1 Anaerolineales bacterium UBA3001 | reverse complement strand
AGAAGAGCAAGCCTACCCTCAACGGGGTTGGTTAATTTGCGCTTCGGCACAGCGATGCAGTAATAGCATCCTTACACCAGTGTCATTTGCAGATAACAACCCCGTTACTACGGGGTTTTTTTGATTCTGTTGAATAAGTTTGGTATAAAATATTTTATAAGGAGAATATTATCTTATGACTGTTGACAATGTAACTACAACGAGTGAGTGTCCGGAATGTGCTGGTGAACTCACACTTGACCAAGTTGAACTAGGAGAAATTTTAGTATGTGATGATTGTGGTGCCGAATTAGAAGTACGATCACTTGATCCATTATCCATTAGTCTTGCCCCACAAGAAGCAGAAGATTGGGGAGAGTAATGTCATTTTTGCCGATTTGAGGATATCATGCATATTGGAGTAGTATATTCTAGGTTGCGTGTAGAAGAAAAGTGGCTATTTAAAGCTCTAGAAAGTCGCGAAGTGTCCTATGAACGACTATTGGATAGCCAAGCAATTTTACAGATTGACAATGATAATGGCGAATGGTCACGATTTGATGCAATTATTATAAGAAGCCTAAGTACTAGTCGCGGATTATCAATTGCACGAGTACTGAATTCTTTTGGAATACCCACTATAAATTCCTATTTGGTTTCAGAATTATGTAGTGACAAAGTGGCTACTTCAATTGCTTTAAAAAATGCTGGTATACCTCAGCCTAAGTCATTGCTTGCTTTTACAGTCAAAGGTGCTATCGAAGCTGGAGAAAGACTTGGATACCCTTATGTACTAAAACCAGTAGTGGGCTCATGGGGCCGACTAGTAAGTCGTATAAACGACCGAGACGCAGCTGAAGCAATATTTGAACACCGGGATGTTCTAGGTAATTATCAACATCATATATATTATTTGCAGCAACTTATCCAAAAACCAGGACGTGATATCCGAGCCTTCGTCATAGGTAATGAAACCCCTGTAGCGATTTACCGCGAATCTGAACATTGGATAACCAATACTGCATTAGGTGCTACTGCAACAAACTGCGAAGTAACAAATGAACTACATGACCTATGTCAGAGAGCAGCTACTGCAGTAGGAGGTGGTGTACTAGCTGTAGATCTTCTAGAAGATCCAGACCGCGGTCTTTTAATCAACGAAATAAATCACACCATGGAGTTTCACTCCACTGTACCACTTACTGGTGTAGACATTCCTGGTATGATCATTGAACATGTACGGCAGGTGTCAAAATGAGTTTACGCATATCTATTGTTGGCGGTTCAGGCTATACAGCTGGAGAAATGCTCCGCCTGATAATCAATCACCCTGAGCTAGAAATCGGACAAGTTGTATCACGAAGTAATGCTGGGCAGCCAATGTGGCGATTACACCCGCATCTTCGAGGACATAATCTGCCATCATTTGTAGAAATTGATTCTTTGAAGGAGACGGATATTCTAATCCTTGCGCAACCTCATGGGATTGCGCAAAAAAAGATAGCTTATTACTCCGAGATTTCACCTAAAATCATTGATTTATCTTCTGACTTTAGACTAAATACACTAACAAACTATAAAAAATGGTATGGTGATGCACATTTAGCACCTGATTGGTTACCACGATTTGTGTATGGACTTCCAGAAATTTATAGAGAAGAGATAAGTGATTCTCAATATGTAAGTGGTGTGGGATGTAATGCTACAGCTAGCATATTGGCTCTACTTCCTCTCATAAAACATGATCTGCTTATTACAGACAGACCCATCATAGCCGAAATCAAAACCGGATCTAGTGAAGGTGGTTCTAAAGCAAACCCAGGCAGTCACCATCCAGTTCGCAGTGGATCAGTTCGCAGCTATGCTTCGGTAGGACACCGGCACACTGCTGAGATACAACAAGTGCTAGGTGTTGAGGATCTGCACATCAGCTTGACTGCAATAGAAATGGTGCGCGGAGCATTAGCGACAGTGCATGCGTTTGTAAATCCAAACACCAACTTAAAAGATTTGTGGAAAGCATACAGATCAACATATAAAAATGAACCATTTGTACGCATAGTGAGAGATAGCCGTGGAAATTATCGCCGTCCTGAACCAAAAATTATTTCTGGCAGCAACTTTGCTGATGTGAGTTTCGATTTAGATCCTCAAACTGGCAGAATAGTGTCAATATGTGCCATTGATAATCTCATGAAAGGTTCAGTCGGCACGGCAATGCAATGTGTAAATATTATGTGTGGTTTTGAAGAAACAACCGGATTGGAATTTACGGGTCTACACCCGATCTAGGAGTTACATCATGCTTGTTGTCAAAATTGGTGGGGCTAGCGGAGTTAATATCAATTCTATCATAGCTGACATCGCAAATCAGACAGAATCTGGCGAGAAATTAATTATAGTACATGGCGGATCTGAACGAGCTACTGAACTTGGCGAACAACTTGGTCACCCACCACGTTTTGTAACGTCAGCCAGTGGTCACATCAGTAGGTACACAGACAAGCGTACCCTCGAAATCTTTCTCATGGCAACCGGTTTATTAAATAGAAGATTGGTAGGACAACTACAGAGGCTAGGGATCAATGCATTTGGGCTTAGCGGATTAGATGGTCGGCTATTTTTAGCAGAACGTAAATCAACTATACGTATCGTGGAAAATGGCAAACGCAAGATTCTGCGAGACGATTACACAGGCCGTATTGAAAATGTCAACATAGAGGCCGTTAGGGCACTCCAAGACACAGGTCACATGCCTGTTGTAGCACCAATAGCAATTTCAGACACTGGAGAAGCACTAAACGTTGATGGGGACCGGGCAGCCGCGCATTTAGCAGGCACTATAAAAGCTGATAAACTTGTCATACTGAGTAATGTATCAGGTTTATTGAGTGACTTAACAGACCCTAATAGCTATATACCAAACATATCAGCCCATGATATCGATGATGCAATTAATAATATCGCTCGTGGACGCATGAAAAGAAAACTAATAGCTGCACGTGAAGCCTTAGATGCTGGGGTAAAGCAAGTAATTGTTGCTAACGGTAAAATAGAACAACCTATTACAAAAGCTTTAAAAGGCGAAGGTACCTTAATCAATGGCTAATTCGCAGTTCTTAGAAAACAAACATACAAGCGGTGTCTACTACAAACGCGATATCACTATAGTGCGTGGTAAGGGAGTGCTGGTTTGGGATCAACACGGTCAGGAATATATCGACTGTGTAGCAGGTCAAGGAGTAGCTAATTTAGGCCACTGCCACCCAACCGTAGTCGATGCAATACAAAAACAGGCAAAAATCTTAGTTACGTGCCCGGAAATATTTTATAACGATCAGCGAGCAAAATTACTTGAGCAATTGTCTGCGCTAGGACCAGGAGCAATGAAACAAGCCTTTCTGTGCAATTCTGGCACTGAAGCCATAGAAGCTGCCATAAAATTTGCTCGTATCAGTACTAAACGAACGGAAATTATAAGCGCACTAAGGAGTTTTCATGGACGTACTATGGGTGCACTTACATTGACCGGACAGAAAAAATATAGGACACCATTCGCCCCGCTTTTGCCAGGTATTAAACAGATCCCATATAACAATATCGAAGCACTAAGAAATACTGTAACCCAAGATACCGCCGCAGTAATCCTAGAAATAATACAAGGAGAAGGTGGAGTTAGGCCTGCTAATATTAAGTTCCTGCAAGATGCACAAGCTCTTTGTGAGGAAAAAGGCGCCCTATTCATAGTTGATGAAGTACAAACAGGGCTTGGACGTACGGGAAAAATGCTTGCCTGCAATCATTACAACATAGAACCAGACATTATTTGCTTGGCAAAATCTCTTGGAGGCGGTATCCCAATGGGTGCTACCTTGTTAGGACCTAAAATAAAAAACTTGCATGCAGGAACACATGGATCCACATTCGGAGGAAATCCTCTGGCATGCGCAGCATCACTAGCTGTATTGGAAGTGTTGGAACATGAAAATCTTCCTCAACGAGCTGCAGAACATGGCGCACGCATCATGAAATTAGTTGGGCAATCTGATTTATCTAATGTGAGAGAGATACGTGGTTTAGGATTAATGATTGGTATAGAACTAAAACATAAAGTTACTCCTGTATTGAAAGAACTACAACAGAAAGGCGTTCTGGCCCTACCAGCTGGAAATACTGTCTTACGATTGCTACCTCCATTGATTATTGAACAACACCATGTAGACCGGGTTATTGATACAGTAATAGAAGTACTATCAAACATCAGTAAATCTAACTGAATGAAAAGCTTTAAAGGAACAACTCAATGTCTCTAAACGATTTTGCTATTATAGAAAGTACACTAAGAGAGGGTGAACAATTTGTTGGTGCAGACTTTAGTACCGATGATAAGGTGGAAATAGCCTACGCTCTAGCAAACTTCGGAGTTGAATATATTGAGCTCACATCCCCATGCGCATCCCCAACATCACTCACGGATTGTAAACTCCTATCAAAACTAGACATTGACTCAAAAGTACTCACCCATATTCGGTGCCATATGGATGATGCAAAAGTCGCCCTCGACACTGGAGTGGATGGTATTGATGTTGTCATAGGTACGAGCTCATATCTACGCGATTTCAGCCACGGAAAATCAATTAACGAGATTATAGACATTGCTCAATCCGTGTTAACTTATATAAGAGAGCAAAATCCATTTTTAGAGCTGCGGTTTTCCACAGAAGATTCATTCCGCAGCACAGAAGATGATCTGATAAATGTCTATCAAGCAGTCGACCAATTAGACGTTGTCAATAGATTCGGTATAGCTGATACAGTCGGCGTAGCGACACCCCACTCGGTATATAATCTCGTGAGCACTCTTAGAAATCTCACTGACGCCGACATAGAGTTTCATGGCCACAATGACACAGGCTGTGCAGTTGCAAACAGTCATTCTGCATTGACGGCGGGAGCTACTCATATTGATACAACAGTTTTAGGCATTGGCGAACGCAATGGAATCACTTCTTTAGAAGGCCTTATAGCGCGCCTATACGCAATAGACCCTGACTATATACGTAATAAATACAACCTACATCAACTTCACAAACTCAATCAGATAGTTGCGGATAAAGTGGAAATTGAAATACCGTTTAATCATTACATAACGGGATTAACTGCATTTACCCATAAAGCTGGAATACATGCGAAGGCTATATTAAACAATCCTGAGACCTATGAGATTCTTAATCCCAATGACTTTGGTCTTACACGATACATTTCAATCGCACACAAACTTACGGGCTGGAATGCACTACAGGATCGAGCGTCACAATTAGGCATCAAAATAAACCCTGATAATTTGAAGGCTGTGACGCACCATGTCAAAGCAATGGCTGATCATAAAAGAATCACGCTAAGTGATGTTGACGAACTACTACATCAGTGGGCAGACAACAACTATAACTTTGATAAAACTGAAGGCAGCAGCAAAAAAACAAGCAGTACTAAAAGGCAAACTCATAATTAGCTATGTCTATGCAAACATTTGCACAAAAAGCTCTCGCTAAGTCTGCTGGATTACAAAATGTTAGTATTGGCAGTACAGTAGATGCCCGTCCAGATAGAATATTGTCTCATGATAATACTGCAGCCATTTCAACAATATTCAACCAGTTTGGTCTAGAAAATGTGCTGCAGCCTGAAAAACTTGTAGTAACACTAGATCATGCCGCACCACCTCCTACACCAATACATGCTCGCAATCATGCTGAGGTTCGTAAATTCGTTACTAGGAATAATATAGAACATTTCTTTGAGATAGGACGAGGCATATGCCATCAGGTGATCAGCGAAGAAGCCTTGATTTTGCCTGGCCAACTTATTATAGGTGCTGATAGCCATACCACTCATTTTGGTTGGCTTGGAGCATTTGGCGCGGGAGTAGGCCGAACAGAAATAGCAGCTCTTTGGGCAACTGGAGAACTGTGGATGCGTGTACCAAATAGCATATCAGTGAAACTAACAGGTCAACTCAATTCAGGTGTAACAACTAAGGACCTTTGCTTGCATCTTATAGGACAAGTAAGTTCTGATGGTGGACTATATGCTTCTATTGAATTTTCCGGAGAATCAATATCACAACTCAGTATAGACAGTCGAACTGTAATCCCTAATATGATGGCTGAACTGGGAGCAAAAAATGCGTATTTGCCACCTGACAAACAGGTTTTTGAATGGCTAGCCAACAAACTAAAACATAGATTGAGCGTCGAAGCTATAAGTAAATTAGCTATCTATCCTGACAAAGGAGCAACTTACTTAGAAGTGATCGAAATTGACCTTGAAAAATTGGAGCCGCAAGTTGCAGCCCCCCACCAGGTTGATAATGTGCAACCAATTTCAGTAGTAGCCGGAAAACAAGTTGATCAGGTATTCATAGGAACTTGCACTAACGGTAGACTAGAGGATATTGCCATTGCTGCTGAAATATTAAAGGGACAAAAGCTTGCAACGGGCACTCGGATGATAATTATCCCTGCATCGAGCCAAATTTTACATTCTGCTGTCGATTTAGGTTATATATCGATCTTACTTGATGCAGGTGCTACACTGGGTACTCCAGGCTGTGGACCGTGCATGGGAAACCATCTAGGCGTACCTGCCGCTGGTGAAACATGTCTGTCTACAGGTAATCGTAATTTCCGTGGCCGTATGGGAGAACCAGATGCCGAAATCTACCTGGCTAGTCCTGCAGTTGCTGCAGCCACTGCATTAACAGGTGCAATCACTGACCCTAGAAGCTTGGAGGTGTCATGAAATTTTCTGGCCAAATATGGAAATATGGTGATGATATTAACACTGACGTTATTTTTCCAGGCAAGTACACGTATACACTACGTGATCCGAAAGAAATGGGTAAGCATGCGCTAGAGGATCTTGACCCAGAATTTGCTAGCAATGTACAGAATGGGGACATAATTTTTGCTGGCAAAAATTTTGGAAATGGAAGCTCTCGTGAACAAGCCGTAGTCTGTCTAAAAGAAGCTGGGGTGTCAGCAGTAGTTGCAATTAGTTTTGCGAGAATATGGTACCGCAATGCAATCAATAACGGTCTACCAGCAATTATATGTCCAGAGGCAGTAATAGCAGCAGTGCACGGTAAGCACGCAACAGTTAACATAGAGGGTCGAGTCATCAATATACAAGATAAGACTTACAGTTTTCCTCCATTTTCAGAGACAGCTACTGAAATACTTAAGTACGGTAGCTTAATTATATATATACAAAAGAAACTTGCAGATATTGGAAACTCAAAGCTAGCATCATGACTAATAATACAATATGCCTATTGCCTGGCGATGGAATAGGATTAGAGGTAATTCCAATAACCACCGAAATACTTGAAGTATTAGATGTGGGTCTAACAACGGAAAGCCATCCCATCGGATGGCGATGTTTTAATGAAACCGGTACAGCATTACCTAAAAGCACTCTGGATGCGGTAATCCATTCCGGCATAGGTCTTTTTGGAGCAACTAGCTCACCCACTGGTGGAGCTCCTGGATATAGTAGCCCTATTATTGATTTACGTCAGCAATTAAACTTGTACGCTAATGTACGTCCTGCAAAATCTCTCCCCATACCATCTTCTCGTCAAAACATAGATTTACTCATTGTGAGAGAAAACACTGAAGGTCTTTACATTCGCTCAGAACATTGGAAAGACCAAGACACAGTTATCGCTGAAAGACAAATTACACGTGCAGGAAGCAAACGTGTGGCTATAAAAGCAGCAAAATATGCACTGGAACGTAAAGGTATACTTACCATAGGTCATAAATCCAATGTTCTCTCTTTGTCTGATGGTCTTTTCCTGCAAGTAGTAAGAGATACCGCCAAAAGTTACGCGCCTGACATAGAAATCAAGGAACAGTTAGTTGATTCGCTAGCTCATGACCTCATAACTCAACCGGAAACCTATGACGTAATTGTCACACCCAACATGTATGGGGATATTATTTCTGACCTCACTAGTGCTCTTGTAGGAGGACTAGGAGTCGCACCTTCTGCTAATGTTGGTGATAACTGCACAATTTATGAGCCAGTTCATGGATCCGCACCAGATATAGCAGGCAAGAACTTAGCAAACCCCACAGCTACTATACTTAGCCTAGCTATGATGTTAGAAGACTTAGGTTATGATAATGCTTCAAATCGACTGAAATCCGAACTGCATAACACTTTGGTAGCAGGAATATACACTCCTGATTTGGGCGGAGAAGCAACTACGGAAACAATGCTTACCAGCATTTTGGAGAAATTAACCAAGTGAATTCAAAAGAACTACTTGTTGGACTACTAAAACATTACAGTCCTACTGAATCTGAGAGCTCTGCTGTCAACTATCTAACAAATTGGATGAATGATGCAGGATTCGAAACCCAAATTGACAATTCAGGCAATGCTATAGGAAA
>DDZT01000133.1:10932-29437 GCA_002346435.1 Anaerolineales bacterium UBA3001 | reverse complement strand
AGCATACTATCTGAAGAGGCGCCACATTTTGGTCGTTCGAGCGGCTTATTACCGATATTATTTATTTTTCCAGCACTTGGAATATCTTGGATACACAAATCACTAAAACAGGTTACAACAAGTTTTATTTCAACCCTCATTAGCTCCGCTATAATTGGCGGATCGATATTGATAACTATACATGATTACTACCTAGACGACTATCTAGTTCAACCAAACACAGGATTTTGGTTTGATGAGCAATGCACAATAGCTGCTACCGACATAAACAAATTTATAGGTGCTGGATGGCAGGGAGAAAATACAAAAAATGCTGACTTAGAATACCAAAAAACTAATAAAATGGTATTTATCGCACCAAATGTCTGTCCTCAATACAGCAATACTGGATACTATACTATACAATTTCTTGTACCTATGTATCTAGGCTCTACACCACCATTCCAGCGCTACTTACTAGATAGCTTACCCGATCATAATACACTTGCTAACGACTTACTTTTCCTAGGTATTCCAGGCGATGAGGATATCTTGATGCCATGGCTAGAAGAAAATTACAACATATTCATACAAGATGGTCCATGGACACCACCTGACAAACTAGGCAACTCGTGGCTTGTATATCGGTCCCTATACGCAAGCTCTAAGTAACGTTACTGCACTGTATACTTTATAGGCATAGGAATACTTTCCCCCAGCAACCATCCATTGTTATCAAGTGCAACAAACCGTTCACCAGTGACATGGTCCCATAACCCAACATGTACCTGATACTCTCCAACAGGAGCATCTTCAGCTACGATAATCACATGTTCGTCTCTAACATATTTATCCATAGACCATCTGCTAGTAGGAAAACTAGCAGGATTTACTTTATCTGATTGACCCCATAGCTCCCCATTATCACCACGCAGATGCAGATAAATCTGATAATTGCGACTCGGGATAACATTAGCTTTCCAATAAAGAACAATATCTAGAGCTTCCCCAGGTTCGAGTATTGTGTCTACCGCATCGTATCCTAGCAATTCAATCTCATCTGCTACACTAGCATACATCTTATTTTCAGCCACATAAACGTTTCTTCCAGTGGAATGATATTGAAACCAGCCCATAGATCCTCCAAAGACCTTAAGTCCTATACCCAGAATCAATACAATTGCAGCTAAAACAATACTGGGACTAGAAATGTGCTCCATATGACTAACATTCTCATCCTTAGACTTAAACACATTTGTACAAAGTACCAGTACTATTACTATGACAGACACCAAACTTATTGTGTTAGCCATACTTCTTACGGGAGTAGAAGACATTTCGAGCAGTAAATCATAGTTGCCTGCTGGCAAACTGACTGATATCCGACCATCGGGCTCAGTAACATCAATTGGCAAATCAACACCATCAATGGAAGCAGTCCATCCCGGAAAGTAGAAACGCGAAAACTTCAGATCAAATGAATTTGCACTCGCAACCTGCAATAATTCAGATTGCGTACGACTTCTAGTAACACTAATATTAGTACCATCAAGCAAACTGTCTCTATCAAACTTTTCGATCTGCTCTACACCACTTCTAAATTGTTTGGTAATAAATTCATCTGGCGGAGGTATATATTCTACATCCACAGGTAGAAAATCATGACAACATGTTGTTCCAAACCATTTTCCCTCCAATTCCTCAGAATGAAATCTAGAAGCAGATATTTCGCCAAATTCGCTCCATTTTGGAGGATACATCAGAGGCAGAGCTGACCACACAAGCAAACCAATTGCGATCGAAGGTGCCGCTGTCACTACCCATTTAGACCTAATCAACATGATCCAACGCATTGACATACCGCATAAAGGAACAATAGCCAAGGCAGCAGAACCTAAGAACCTCATTGGAAATTGAAAATACCGCATTGGTGGTATCATTTCCCACAAACCCTGAGAAGCTGAGGTCATCATATAAGTTGCGGCAAACACACCAAGAGTCATCAATAATGTGTCAGAACGTCGCAGTCTACTGTTAAAAACAGTTGCTAGACCTAGCATCCCCAACATCACCTGTACCCACCCCAAGCTAAATCGAAATACGGGGAATGCAGCACCGCTATCTGACCAGATAGCAGGTGCAATTAATTCAGATAGATCAATAAAGTGCCTTCTAAAGTCATAATGCCCTATTCCATAATAATCCATTCTGACAGCATCACGTTCAAATCCTGCCGGAAGCCAATAGAGAGCCGACAAACCCAACCCAAGCAACACTGCCACACCAACTGCATAGAGGTTACCAGACGATCTGCTATTACTGCCTGAACCTACAAGCGTTAAGGGAGTAATCAAAAACTCCCACAACAAAAATACTAGTAAAAATCCATATGCAACAAGTGCGGTTAATGGGTGAGACAATACTACTGCAGCTAAACTCAATGCAGCAATAACAACAGAGTGTTTTGTGCCATGTCCTCTGACTTTATCAAAGGCCCAAAAGATAACAGGTGATATACCAATCGCCAGAGTTTCGGCAATTTCGCCACGCGCATGCGGTTCCAAAAAGAAAATGTAAGGTGATAAACACCACGCAACACCAGCTACCATAGCTTCAACTCTTCCCCATCTATTTGCTACAAACAAATACATGCCGAGTGAACCTATAAAAGCTGCCATTACCAAGACAAACTTACTTCCTGCTACTACTCCCAATCCCGTAGCTAGACTGTAATACGCAGCCAAATGATATGCCAAAGGAGCATAGTAATTGAATATCGGATATCCATTCCCGTAATAAAAATCTGGTGCCCACCGAGGATAATAAACGCCGTCAACAATAGATTTCTCTATTTGAGCTGCTCTAAATATGTGAATCTCAGCGTCAGTATCAGTAGGTAAACTCGGTCGTGAAAGAAATGGCCAAGCAGCCAATGCGGTAGTCACAAAGACTATTAACAAACCAGGTTCAAACTTGTCGAGAATTCTATTCACAAAAAATGTAGTTCACTAATATTTTCGAAATATTAAATAGTACTTACTACTACCTAGATGCCAATAACTCAGGGATTTCTTCTGGATGATTAGCAATTAGTGCACCAGCGTTCATCAGTGCTTCAATTTTATCAGACGCCATTCCAGATCCGCCTTCTACTATAGCACCAGCATGACCCATACGCTTGCCTGGAGGCGCAGTCTGACCAGCTATAAATGACACCACAGGTTTATCTACAAACTTACTGATATAATCAGCTGCTAATTCCTCGTCTGAGCCACCAATTTCACCAATCATGACAATTTTTTTAGTCTCAGGATCATTTTGAAAAAGATCTAGCACATCAATAAAGTTCGTCCCATTAATCGGATCTCCTCCAATACCAACGCATGTAGATGCCCCTAGCCCTTTCTGCGCTAATGCATACAAGACTTCGTAAGTCAATGTTCCTGATCTTGATACTATTCCTACATTGCCCTTTTCCGCTATATGACCCGGGATGATACCTATTTTTGTCTCACCAGGAGACAAAATACCCGGACAATTGGGTCCAATCAGTCGACAGTCTACATTATCGAGATACGCTCTCACTTCCATCATATCACTTACCGGAATACCTTCTGTTATACATATAACCAATGGAACTCCAGCATCAGCCGCCTCAAGGATTGCATCCCGAGCAAATGCAGCTGGCACATAAATAACGGAACAATCTATCGAATTTGCTTCCAATGCACCCTTGCATGTGTCATAGACTGGGATTTTATTAGCAATTATCTCGCCACCCTTGCCAGGAGTAACCCCAGCAACAACCAGTGTGCCATAATCTAACATCTGTCGGGTATGAAATAGACCTTCCCGGCCGGTGATACCTTGAACCATAACTTTAGTGTTTGCGTCAACTAAGATACTCATATTATTGCGAGGATATCAAGCCGCTAGAGCAATAGCTTTTTGTGCTGCATCTGCTAAAGATGATGCAGTAGCTAACTTAGCACTGGCCAATAATTCGCGTCCCTCCTCTTCATTAGTTCCAACTAGCCTAACTACCATAGGAACGTCTACGCCTACTTCGTCTATGGCATGAACAACACCTTTCGCTACTTCATCACATCGTGTAATTCCACCAAATATATTTATTAGTAGTACTTTTACACGTCCATCTTTCAAGATTATTCGCAATGCCGCAGAAACTTTTTCAGCAGATGCGCCACCACCTATGTCGAGAAAATTAGCCGGTTCTCCACCAAAATACTTGATTATATCCATGGTTCCCATAGCTAGCCCAGCACCATTTACCATACAACCAATGTCACCGTCAAGAGCAACATAAGACAAGCCGTACCTACGAGCCTCGCTCTCCTCAACCGTTTCTAAATCTGCATCCCGCAATTGTTCCAAATCACCTTGACGGCCCAAAGCATTCTCGTCCAATACCATTTTCCCATCGACAGCAAGCAAATTACCTTCATTAGTTACCACCAATGGATTGATTTCAGCCAATGTAGCATCACTGGTTTTATATACACTGTGTAGCGATTGACATATATCGTCAAATTTTTTCCACAAATGTTCAGGTAACTTGATTGAAACTGCCATATTCCTAGTTTGATAACTTTTTAGACCTAGGAAAGGATGGATATGCTCTCTTACAATCATTTCCGGAGTGTCCGCAGCAACTTCTTCAATGTCAATTCCACCTGCGGCCGAAGCCATAATGACAGGACACTTTTTCAGTCGGTCATTAGTAATACCCAGATATATTTCTGTATCAATGTCTACCGCTTCATCAATTAGCACTTTACGTACGGTCAAACCAGATATATCCATACCTAGAATTTTTTCGGCACACGCACCGGCCTCAATTCCATCCTCAGCTATTTTCACTCCGCCAGCCTTACCACGCCCACCAACTAGGACTTGAGCTTTAACAACTACCTTGCCGCCAAGCCCAGACGCTATATCAACTGCTTCAGTAGCTGTCGAAGCAATATCGCCATCTGGTATTGGAATGCCATATTCAGAGAACAAACGTTTACTTTGATATTCATGTAATTTCATTGGTCTATCCCTCTCAACGAAGCCGAGATTATATCATCATGGATCATCTTAGTCACTACCACAATAGCCGCAAAACATACAATCTATTTTGCAAAACCTTCAAAATACAAAACTCGATCATTATCGGTGTCAGCCACATACAATCCACCAAATGCATCCAAGTCTATGCCCGTGGGAAGATCAAAAGACTGCAAATCATTCCCATAATTTCCCCACCCTAGCACAGGCTTACCATAAAAATCCCATACTAGAATACGATATCCTTCCGGAGCACTAGCAAAAATTCTGCCAGCGTTATCAATCGCAAGGAATGGCTTATTATTAAGTGACTGCCCTTCCCACTCCGGCACTGACCATTCGCGGAGATAATCCCCCTCAACTGTGAAAACCTGAATTCTAGCATTCCAAGTATCTGCCACATAGATTGATCCATCATCACCGACCACCAATCCAACTGGCTCCTCTAATTCCCCTTGTAATGCACCGCCTTTTCCTACCTGCCGTACCCCAACACCATCCTGGGTAAAAACGGATACACGCTTGTTACCAGTATCAGATACGTAAACCAAACCGGCAGGCCCAATAGCAACTTCACGTGGACCCCACATGCTATATAAGTCAACTCCGTCCCCGAAACTTCCCCAGGAATCGACTATCTCTCCATCGCTATCAAATTTTACTATTCTATGGTTCCATGTATCAGCAACATATACCATACCGTCATCGCTTACTCCCAGACCCCATGGCTCGTTTAATGCACCACTTAGATTATCGCTTTGATCAATCAATCCATACTCACCCCATTGCAATAAGAAATTGCCATTTTTATCAAACTTCTGTATGCGGTGATTAAATGTATCAGCGACATAAACGTCATTACTGGCACCTACTGCAACGTCTCGCGGCCTGTTAAATTCGCTTGAGTCATTGCCGTTCGAACCCCATACAGCTGACGCAGTCCGAGCAACACTGACTGCCTCAAACGGATCAACATCTTCTATTGTTGGATGCACATCTATCATGGAGCCCATGCTCCACAATTTAGCCGCAAGTTTTTTGTCAACATAAAATCGCATCCTATCAACAACAGGCCAGTTGGACAATGAATAATCAACCCCATTAATATCACCGTACCGGACGTAATCGCGCCTATACCAAATATCCCACAATGCAGCCAATCTTTCTGGATCATTTAAGTTTTTAGAAATCCGTTGCATATCCAATCCGAAATAATCCTGCATTGGCCACCACATACGAATATATTCAAACGTATGATAATTGTTTTTCAACAACGCTTCTACTTTAGGCCAGTTGTTATTACCGGCAATCACTAATGATGCATCCTCAAGTGCTTGCCTTGAAGGTTCAGCGCCAAAAAACACTTGATTTCTATAATCCCGTAAATACCACGTAAAAGGCCAAGAAACATCATCGTCATAGGCAACCTTAATTCCCAGCCCATCAGTAGCACTACGAGAGATTTCTTCAACCTGTTCCATAACGACTTTAATGCCCGGTGCACCCGACGCGTAGTTAATGAACTCAGTTTGTTCATCGAATTTGATGTAGTTAGCAATTAGGCCAGTACGGATAGTGAGGATTGACAAAAACCCAACAATTGCAGCATTGACGATATATCTAAATTGCAACCTTCCTATTTGTCGTACTAAATGCATGCCTGCAAAAACTGCCAAAGCCAAAACGAACAATGACGAAAGAAAAGCCATTGTGTCATCTAATTGAATTGTTGTTCTACCTTGAAAAGGGATACCTTGTGTTGATGTGCTCCATCCCAATAGTAGTGGCACAAATCTCTTCATCAAATCAAACATTGCTATTCCAACTACCAGCAACAGTGCACCCAAAACAAATCCTTTGCTAACACCTAATTTTATCCAGTCTACACGCCTAATCCAAAACCCAATAACCCAACTCGAAATGAATATCATTGGAAGACTTAAATGTACTGTAAGCCACGGCATTTTCTCTCCAGCCAAAACATAGATAACAAATGCCGATAGGCACCAAAACATAAGGAAAGATAGCAAGGGAAAGTCGAAATTACCATTTCTCAAATACATGCCACCTGCTATATCTCTCTTGGACCCTTTAGCAAACAGCCACGCACCAGCCATCGTACCTAAAGCAGGTAGATACTCGTACAATGGGATAAGCACCAAAAAGTAATAGTACCAAGGCTGACTACCTCTCTCCACAGATTGTTGTTCCATCCAATACCCCAATGATCCAACAAACCCACTAGTCAAACCTCCGCCATTGGAGAATACGGTAGTGAAAAACAATATGTAAATCGAATAGAATACACCTGCACATATGATCCACTTTTTTCTATCCCATGCCATACCAAGACCTATAGAAATAATCAACAACACCGCAAATACGGTGCCTGTTCGCCACATTCCCTCAGTTGTATAGTCAAGCGGATCACTGCCTAACAATGTCCGTACTGGTAAGGCCACAAGCTGAGGTAATACTAGCGAAGTCATAATGACGAGCAAATGAAAACTAGGGTATATCTGTAATGCTTTCCATCTAGCCGCAGAAACTATAGCCGCAGCCAAGGCGACCAATCCTAAAGCAACCACACCTGATATATTCACAATACTATCTATATTAATGAAGCCAGCATCAACAATCGCTGACCCATTATCAATATCGTAACTCAGCGATAAAAGTGCCATAACAGCAAAAAACACTGCCGCAACAAGCAAAACTACGAAAATCTGCTTTAACAATCTATTGGGCCACCTATCTCTAATGTTGTCTCTGACAAAGAGCAATCCCAAGAACAGCATCCATATAGCATCATATAAAAATGCTACTTCTTTAGTTGTATGGTTTAATGCCATAGCACCTGCAAGAATATATAGCCATTTTGGATGCCTGTGATGAAAGTATTTCACAATGGCCAATAACATAATCAATACCCAAACAACGACCAGAGATTCATTGCGTACATATCTGGAATAGTAAAGCATCATTGGCGAAATAGTCATGAGTCCAGCACCAACAAGTGCACCAACCCTGCCAAAAACATCACGGAAAAACCAAAACAATCCAACAGCCACAATACCAAAAACTGCAGACGGTATTCGCGATGTGTAATCGGAATCTCCAAACAAGAAATACGTGAAAGCTACGACATGGAATTGCAATGGCCCATGCATTAGTGGAGTATGTTCAAAGCCACGTCCCTGAGATAGTTCCCAAGCATAGTATGTATGCAGACTTTCATCATGACTAATCACTCTAGCTCCTAAGTCATACAGTCGCAATGTGGCTGCGAATAGCAACAATAAAACCCACATGACCTTTTCATAATCGAGCTTTATCATAATACTACCTTGCACAGTGCCTGCTTTATTATTCATCAAAAAACCCCTTACTTATTCGGGGATTGTATCTCCTTGTCTAGTCCAAACCACTATTGTATCGAAAGTAGACCCAAGCAGTTGGAATTTGAAATTGCGCTTATCTTTTGCACCAAGATTATTTCCACCATAATAATCATCATAGAGTTGAAATTCTTGACCGATATAGCCAGAATCTGTAATAATCGGTTCATTTACACCAAACGTGAGTATTACAGACGGATAATCCACTAATGCTGAACTTTTACCCCACTTAACATTTGTAAAATCCCGCAAAAACCAAGCCAATTGACGATTGTACGGACCTATCACTTTTATATCAACCTCTCGCGGATGACCCACATATCTCAATGACAAATTCTCTAGTGTTTTTAACATAATCTTATCAGACCCTGTGTACTTTGTACTATGCCAATTAGTTGTATACCCACCACTAGTAGCATGAACCATAGTCCAACTTCGATGCATTGACCACACTGTAGCGAAGAGGAACAGTACAATCATCACGCTTGCCATAGATACCCTTACGGACCATCCAGCACTGAATAAAGCTACAATTAAAACCAACATACCTACTAACACCAACACCTGAATAATTATATTTCTATCAACACTATAATCAGCTGCGCGTAAGGTAAAATCCTGTCCACCAAAAACGATATACCCAAATACTATTAGAGAACCCAATACAACCCCTTGAATAGTCGCAACTATCAGTTCCTGAACACTCCATTGACCTTGCGAAGCCCATACTAATACACGTCCACAAACAACATATAATGGAATAATTACCCAAACCACATCTCTGGATTGCACTCCGGAATATACTACTCCGTACAATAATCCGCAGGCTAACAATACTAACAAGTTTGGCTCTAGACTTCTTCCATGCAGAGCTATAACTACACCCACAATGGACAACAAGATTAGCAAGGGCTGATTAACAAAAACAATCTCCGCAATCATTAGCTCCGAGTACATCCTGTTGTATGATGACCACCCCAAAACCCACTGCAACAAAGGCTCAGTCAAAACCATTAACCCATATCTATGTCTAAAGAAAGCTGTCACAACGAGCAAACCAATCACAACATATGCTATAACATTGCGAAAACTATATTTTCGTACCGTTTCCAATAGTAGATTCATTAAATATGGATTGCGAAATAATATGTAAATTATAAATATTGCAGGTATCACAAAGCTTAGCCCACACAATACTCCTAGTACCAAACCCAGAAGGATCATACCAAATCCATGGCCTGATTTTCTATTAATAGCATTTTCAAAACCTACTAGTGCCACAACAAGACAGACCAACGAAATGGACATCCCATCAGCTGTTCTAGATACCATCACAAGACTTGGCGATACTGAAAATAGCGCCATAGTCACACCCGCACCAACTCTACCAAGATGACGAACAAATAACAGAGGAGCAAAAATCAAAGCACTTCCACATAACGCAGTTACCAAACGTACGGAAACTAAATTTGCTGTATCAGTAACCCAAAATATAATGATCTGGGTAAAGTTCACTAAGGCACTATTTGCCAGCCAATTAGTATCAACCAACTTTTGATCACCCACTATTAGCCAGGCGAGTAGCGCATTTTCCACCTCAACATCAGATAACGGCAAGTATCCCAATTTGTAAAATCGCAGCAAAGCACCAATCGCCGCAAAAATCAAACACCAGCAAATATAAAACCGAACGCCGATATCGTCACGATTGAGCGTTTTCCACAAAGTGGGCTTGATTCCAGCAACATCTTTATCTATTCCCAAGTTTCTAATCAAGCTCATAAATATCAACTGTCTCATTGGTATATATCTTATTCATGTGACTTTCAAATTTTGCGAATCCATGCGCTGGATAATCTCTACGCTCTAACCTACCTAAGTACACGTACTTAATTGCATATCGGGACATAATATCCGAAGCAACCACCCAATCTTTAGTCGAATAAAGAGTCTCAATCGCACTTTCTCTACCATCTATTTCATCATATCCGCCGCGCCATTGCAATTCATGACCAGGCCATCCTAAAACCGTCGTCAAACCCGTATGAGTAGATATCCTAGCATATTCGCTATAACTGCCACCTATAGCTTCAGCGATCACACCATCATCATACAGAAAGTGATTTATCCATTTAATTGCGTCATAATCTGATTTATTTGCTTCCTGAAGGTATGCAGTACCATCTAATGTAAAAATCCTATTGTCACCGACGATTGTAGCACCACTAAAACCCTGAGTTTTGGACCATAAAGAAAACACGCTGTATATCAACCCAGAACACAACACAACATACACAAAAGTGCCATACAACACAGCCACACCTGATCTACCATAATAACTAACACGCCATATGCCATAAGAAGCTACGATAGACCAGAGCATCCATGCCTGATAGTAAAACTTAAAAACAGTGTTCATTCGGGCACCAAAACTATCACGCAAAAAGAGAAATTCAGGTGCAAGCGTTAACAAACAACCGGTAAATAATAATAACAACACAAACGCCCGCACTCTTGGTTTTACGCGAGATGTATTGACAATACTCATGGCGAGGCTCGCACACACAACTAATATAGCAGTCAAAAACACAGCAGTCCATGGGTCTTCAATAATTCTTCGTTTTGCAACCTCTGATATAACTGCTTCTCCCGATAATACTCCGAAAATCGAGTATTTAACTCCTTCTAACCCTGCCTGAGTAAAAATCAAAGTTGATAGAGCTACACTAGCTAATATCAAGAACATCAAAGTGCCGATACCAACATATACCCCCAATCTCCATTTGATCCAATCTCTATGCTTTATGGTCTCCCATATCAGCCACCCAACTACAGGCACCAAGAGAACACCGAACATCACCATGAATTGCTCGATGCGAGTTGGATAAAAAACATTCGGCAGAACACCTGCCGCCTGTGACTGGAAACCGATATAGAACGGCCAATACAGCAAAATACTTACGATGACGAGCATACCTATTATGATAAGATTTCCTAGACCAATCCTCTTTCTACCTAACAAGTATGCAGCCGAGCATACAAATAAATATATGGGATAGTCCCAGGTATTGAGGAAAGACAATCCTCCTATAATCAATCCAAAAAAAAGAAGTCTGCCCACATCAATATCTACCAGCGGGTTCCTTGAATTAGGATCTCGTTTTATTAATTCCGCCGCAATTTTGATATTCCCAAAATATAACTGAAGCGCAACATATATAGAAAGCACAACAAATGGCAACGCCAACAGATGAGGGTGCAAATCACCCAACAAAAATGAAAAAAATGGAAATTCAGTAATTGGCTCCAACGACATTACAGACCCATCAACATTCCTGTCCCGGATAACGCGCGATGCTTGCCACCACCATAAATATCGCTCAGGCATCCACAAGTTGCTAAACGATGGAACATAGTCAATCCACTTAATATCTAACCAGCGCCAGAATTCACCCGTACCAATACCACGTTGATGAAGGACTTCTAATAGGCCATTTAGATTTCCGCTGAACAGACCAATTAAAGGCGCCATAATAGCCCCTACAACCGGACTTGCCATAGTCGGTCGTTTGTTTTGACGAATATCTTTTGATTTGTTATCGAACGTATGAGCAATCAGGTTATAGCTTAGACCAAAGACACTCATAGCTGTAAGTCCAAAAACTAAAGCCAGACCCAAGTTGAATCCTACAGATGACATCACTCCACTTAAGCTTGTCACTAAACCTATGATTACATACCCGAAGTAATAGTAACTTATTGCATAGCCTGACAACCAAGGATCTTCCGGGGGCATAGCCCCATTACGCAATATAGAATTCATAAATGCAAATTCCATTGGTTTTTCAGTGCCTAATATGTCCGGATTAAGACACCTTATGTAGGCCCAAAAACCAAATGTAATAATAAATAAACTTTCGGTGATAAGTGCATAACGTCTATTTTTCCGGATCCAAATAAAAGCATCGCCAATTTTACCAAAGCGCCATCCCACAATACCGCAAATTACAAAAGCAACCAAAATTCCATTTGGATTTAGCTTGAGATAGCCTAAGGAACTCAAAATCCAAAAAATATATCCTACCACCAGAAGGCCCGCTGCCCTACAAACAGCATAACCATGATCATGTAGATTTTCTAACATACGAAATGTAAGAGGCCATACTAGTAATCCACAGAAAGTTGCAATTGCCCACCAGTACAAGCAGGCTAAGACTTCAATCATCAATCGGACCTCATCCTGACATTAGCATCATACTCATATATGACGACACCATCATTTTTATAGGCTACATGCAACAAGTTCATGTCGACCATCCGTCGAAACTTATCCACACCTTCCAATGGGTAATACACCAACTCGTAATCACCTACAACGACATACTTAACAGAATACCGATCAAGGAATTCTAGTGCTTCGCCAATATCAACATTCGAATAAAACGCATTGATTTCTTCCACCCTATCAGTCACTAAATTAGGAGGTGTAGATGCGCGCTGCTGACGTTGATGCCAGTTCCACCCAACTACTCCGGGCAATCCAGTATAAACCGTATAACGAGACCCTAACCTATATTCTGGTGCATGAGCTTCAACAATTACAGGAGAACCAACAACATTGTCCTGCATCCAACTTATCGCATCATAATCAGCTTTCAGTGAAATTGATTTTCCTTTATCTTGATAAGTTGCATATTGCAGAAACTCCATACCATCTAAACTTGCTGGACTTGCCACTGCCATCTTATCGCGAGTTTTGGCTGGTATTGCAAGAATAGAATAAGATATTGACATCAGAATCAAAATTAATAACGGTACACACCAAACTATCCTTGCGCTGTATCTCCATTTCTTTGTTTGCCCTATAGTCCAAGACAATGCAACTCCTCCAACAACACTGAATAAAGTCCAAGCCTGCAAGTAAAATTTAAACACAGTGTTCATACGCCCTATATCGCCACCAAGCCGTACACACTCAACGAACAATGTAAGCAACAGAGATACAATTGTTAACCCCAAACATATTCTCTTACCAGAACTCTGTTCAGGTATAATCATCAGAAAAAAGCACCACACAACAAATGCTAACACTAATGGTGCTACTACTATCCCAAAGACATACAATCCCAAACCGATTATTACTACCAGAAAAATAACGCTCACAAAAAATATGTTGGCCGACTTGTTTCTATTATCAAAGTAGCCACCATCATATTTGCGCATCCAAATACGAGTTTCACCAAACAGAAAGCCTCCAACTAAAAATAAAAATAGTCCATATACTTGCAGGTAGGATGCAATTGGAGTTGTTGAACCACGCCAAATTTCTAATTTAGTATATGATGACCCATACCATGCTGAATAAGGCAAAAAAAATAAGGAGGCAAGAATAACTAGAAGGCATATACCACCTATGCCGTCAACAAATATTTTGAGATTAGCATCTCGATAGCGAGCACCAAAATACGTCCAAACAATTCCACAGCACCCAATCAACATGTATGTAGGATAATCCCAAGTGTTTGTAGCCGCGAGAGACCCTATGACAATACCTCCTAAACACCAATGCATCACAGATGCAACCTTTGATCTTACTTTGCCTGTTCCAAACACTACTGAAATGGACCATGCTAATGCCACCAAAGTTAGCGGTAGTGCCATCATGTGTGCATGTAAATCACCATACAAAAATGTAAACAAGGGAAATTCAGTTATTGGCCCCGATTCGTTGGCTGAATGAGGAATGATACGAGTCGCGTTCCAGTACCACTCTCCGGTACCAATAGGTACAGTTTGGTTATTAGCAAATACTTCGTATATGCCACGAATGAACTCTGGAGTTTGATAGCCATCTACTAACTGTTGGCCATTATTGTCACCCATTCTACTAATTCCCTTATATATAGTCTCAGGCTGACCTAAGTTGCCCATTATTACCATCAAAATTGCCCCTAAATAGCCTGCAAGCACAGGAGACAATCGAACTCCGTTATTTTCTCTGGACCGAATCTTAACTGCAAGGTTATAGGACACACAAAACGCTGCGACTCCTGCCATGGCAAACAATGTCGGAATCAACAAATTGTATGTAATAGCAGGCAATATCCCTAGCAACTTGGTAGGTATTGCAGCCATAACATAGCCAAAATAATAATAATTTATGTAGCCACCACTAAACCATGGATCATAAGGCGGAAAATATGTGCTTTTAATGACTGCATTAAAGTAGGAAAAGTCCATGGGTTTCTCGCCCCCATAGACAGGATGCCACAAGTCAGGGTTCCCACGCCTTATGAGCAAATCAAGTATAAAAAAACCTAACCATAGTAATTCAACTTTTAGTACATATTCTCTGTTACCAATAAGCCAATTGCCAATTTCCTTATAGTGATTTATATAAATGTACCCTGATAATATAACCAATATTCCAATAACAGCAATTATAGTTCCGCGATCGAAGTGAAACCAACGCAGGCTGACAACAATCCATGTCAACCAAGCAACAATTAGCAGCGACACAATTTTTGATATTGCATATCCTTTGTCTGACAGACCCCCAAATGCCAGAAATGTCATTGGAAACACTAGCCAACCAAACAATAACAATAAGATCCACCAAGCTACTACACCTAACGCATGATTAGTATTTAGCAGACTGTATCTATCAAACATCCTTGACCAGGTGCCGCCCTTTTGCTGCGCATCTGAAATATCGTTCTCAAACATCAAAACATTAGGAGCCTGCGTAACTTGCTTAGGTGTCATCCAGACAACTGAACTCAGGTCAACCTGACCAAGTACATCACGAACATTTGCAACTGAGAAAGCATCTGTTTTCTTGAATATATATACTTTTGGATGATCATATACAGTAAATGGTTCTTCAGCCTGCTGATCAGGCATTATCCAACTACCGATATTGGGGTGACTGGCAAACTCAGCGACCATTTCATATCCAAGTTCTCCAGAAAATAAAGCGTTGTAATAAGCTATGGTTAGAGGATACCGCCTCGGCAATCTAGTTATGGAATCGTATTGCCTATTAGAAGAGATCACCACGTAGTCGCCCATATCTAGTGTCTTGATAATATGGTTACGCTTACTTTCGTTGTCATTCCAATACAACTCCAAATTGTGTCCAACATATATACCACCGTACCCATCATATCCATCAATCCTCAGTGGAAGACCATCGTCCCAGCTAGACTCATTCACCAATTGTGCACCACTAATTGCTATTGGGCCTCCAGACATTGCCCGACTGCTCAATGCATACTGAACTCCTTTCTCAACATAGATAGGAGGGTCGAACGTTAAGGAGCGCTCTGGATTTGACGCAAAATTCCCTTCCAAAATTACTTCTCCTAAAACATCATCGATATAAGCTGCTTGAGATAAAGCCACATGAAAGACTTCTAGTCCGTCATCATTAGTCACATCTCCGATATGACCAATTTTCACTGTAGAAATCAACCCGCTTATTTTAGGAATAAACATCAGGGAGTAACTATCACCATTCTCATATATAAATCCAACCGGCATGGGCAAGGGTTGCACACTAGTTTCATCTTTACTTTCAACAACTACAGTAAAAGGGCCTGGAACTTTCTGATAAATCCATTCACTAGCAGACACACGTGTTACCGGACGTGTGTAAATACGGGTAAATGCAAATGCATACAACAAAGTACTTGCAATTACACCAGTAACTACTATATAAGTCGCAAACAACACTGATTTCCTAGTTAAAAAGGCTATCCTACTTAAATGCTTGCTTACATCAAAGTCAAGAAGCTTAACTAATATCCAGGCAGCCAGTAATATTAGAGTTGGATAAACAGGTAAAAAGTACCGTATAGGTTTCACCCATTGTGTGCCCTGCCACAAGAAGTACACAATGCTCCACACCACAGGCACAACATGCCATACCCATTCACCTTTCTGTCTATATATTTGCAGACTTGCCAGTAATAACCCAAACCATGCCGTTACACCTAATGCTGGTCCCATACCCCATCTCACCATATTTACCCATGGAAACACCAATGCCTTACGATTAGTCCATTGATGATTAGGAGGAAAATCCACCTCTCCGCTCATCTGGCCTCTTATCTCGATCATATTTTCAACCCATTGCATATTAGGTCCGATATCCAAGACAGACGGACCTACAAAAGCATATGGTTGTAATATCCTAAAGACAAGAAACGTTAGCACTACAACAAGAGCATATCTTAGGGAAATCGACGCAACTGGGAACTTTGACCAAATCCGTGCCTTGATATTTGTATAGTTACAAAATGTAGCCAGAGGCATTAATATAACCAGAGACACCAGGTTTATTCTTGACGCTATAGCGACTCCAAGCACAACACTAAATGAAACGTAATTATAAATTCCATCAAATTTGGCTATCCTAACTGCAAACAATATCGCTGCAGCGACAAACAAATTCGCCGCAGAATCTACAGTAAAAAAATGTGCCTGTTGCACAAGAGCGACTGTGCCGGCATACAATAAAGATGCTAAAATCCCAACGCGTCGTCCGTACAGAAGGGATCCAATCAAATACAGAATAAGCCCAGATGTGACATCACATATTCCAGATACAATCCTTCCTACTAAATGGATTTGATCATAACCACTACCTAACTGAAGGTATCCGTCAGCCCAAAGATTTGTAAGCTGTAATCCAAAATGGTTAATCAACTCAGCCAAATAACGCACGAAAAATATAGGCGCAGTACCATATACAAAAAAACCAAACCCTCGGTTGTACGGGTTCAAACTAGATGTACTAGAGTCAAAATAAGACTTCCATCCATCATCAACCGGACTGATACCGGTAGCCACCATAGTCAAAAATCGCTCATCAGGATGCAAATGATGCAGATCGTCCCAATTAATACCAATGAACCGGAAATATCCAGATATAGAAATTAAAGCAAGGGCCAAGACCAGTCTAGAAAACAATCGGCCATACCACTTGGATTCACTAATCTGATACAGCACTAAAAATAGTTTGCTCATGGAATAAACTAAGCAGCCTCAATATAACTAGAAGCCACCTTATCCCCTGTATGCCTAGCAACTATCATCATATATGCTCCATGCTTGGGTAATTTTTCTTCATAGTGGCGCCGAAATATCTTGTCGGTCAAACTTAGATTCATCCACCTTTTAGACAATATCCACTTTCCTGTCAATTTTCTTGCCAAAAGAGAAGGTAGACCAAAATAATGGCCCAATTCTATCGCCTGCAATGCAGATTTGGAGCAATAATATGTACAAGTTTCCATAGCGAAGCCCGCATTATGCAAAAGCACCTTCCATTCTGCTGGAGTGTAGTAATGTTGATGCCGGGAGACCCTATCAAAAAATCTCTCGTAATAACCAGCCAATCGATTCAATCTGTATTTTTGTAGGATTAACTTGATTGCCAGAAACTGTCTAAAGTAATCACTAGGCACAGTAAATACAAATGTGCATCCCGGATTCAACACCCTGCGTATTTCAGAAAGAGCACCCTCCACATTTGGTATATGCTCTAGGACTGAATTGCATAAAGCACTATTAAATGACCCTGAACCAAATGGTAAACCTCGATCATCAGCCTGTACAAGAGCGGTATAACATTTCCTGATATCAGCTTCATCTAACGATGATTTGTTAGGATCGATTCCTATAGCATTAAAGCGTGAAAGGGCAATCTCTCCAAAGTATCCATCACCACATCCAAAGTCCAAAACTGGCTCCGGAAATTCAATCCCCATGAACATCCGTGCCTCAACAGATCGAAGCAATGCGCGAAATGCGGGTATTTCTTTCAATTGCCTATTTAAAATATCGTCTTCTGGATACATAAACCTTTGATATATTAATTTATTCAGCCAAAATATCGTTCGAATCAAATGGTTTTAACTTGCTTGCGTTTGGATATTAAAAGCTCGTGAAACAAACTCTCGTATTGTTCAGCTACTAAACCTGGTGAAAACTGAGTATCAATTTCGTCCTCGCGCATATGATAGCGGTTTTTTTCATCCAGCAATCTCAAT
>DDZT01000133.1:0-10634 GCA_002346435.1 Anaerolineales bacterium UBA3001 | reverse complement strand
TTTTCATCCAGCAATCTCAATATGCCTTCACCAAGCTTATCTGCGTTGCCAGGTTCAACCGTAAATCCCATGCCCGTCATCTGAGTAGGCACCCTTACACCTGGGAGATTACTCGCAATAGTCGAAACACCACATAATGCAGCCTCTATCTGCACTAATCCAAATGTCTCTGTACTATTTATACTGGGCAAAGCGAGCAAATCACATGAACGATAAAACCGAGCCATGTCATCACTATCTAAAGTCCCTACAAATTTATAACATTGTGAGTACTGCTTGAAAATAGGTTTTAGTTTTTCGTAGTAAGCAGACTCACCAATTACTTGATCAATCGGACCAGCATGTAGTATTTTTAGGTTCGGATGTGCTTCAAGCAGCTTAGGCAGCGCGTCAAGCAAAAATTCAATGCCTTTATCGGCTGCAAGTCTACTAGCTACTCCTACAATAGGATAATCATCAATAACACCATGTAGTTTAGCCCATTGTTTCACTGATTCATCATCAACATCAGATACGGTAACCGGAGGCAATATATAGTGTACTTTTGAGAGGTATCGACTTAGCAAGGGCGAACTGATGGCAAAATCAGATGTGTATGCGCATATAGCATCCGAAAGGCGAGCCGCAACATGATTGCTAGCATCAACCAATAAATTTACTAGCCGATTGAAAATTGTCATAGGCAGCATCAAATCTGAATGGTAAGTTAATATTGATGGCTTGCCCAATATACGAGCTCTTAAAGCAATCCCACTAGCATCCAGCTGTGGTAAATGTATACTTAGTACATCGTGTGAGTACACCAACTTACTTGCCACAAAACCGATTGTGGGCATTATCACTCCTTTGCTAACGCGCATAACAACCGGCACCCTAACAACGCTCACACCATCAAGCACTTCGTTCGATGCCAAAGATGAATCATAACGAGAAGTAAGAACAGTCACTTGATGACCGCGTTCCACTAGCGCCCGAGCAAGACGTTCTACATATATAGTCAGCCCTGAAACATGTGGCCGATAATAAGTTAGAGCTACTAATACTTTCAAATATTCACCACTAAAACAGTTGAGGCTTGCCAGTCAATAATAACACCAACTGTACACCAATATAGTCTCACAATATTATACTGAGCAAGCCTGATGAGTGTACAACAATAACCAGATTAAATCCCCTAAATGATCTTCCAATCTACCGGTTGTGAAAACAGGGAAAGAAGCTTTATCATATGAAACATCACGTTCAGATATAATACACACGTACATATCGTTTATACACTAACTTATGGGTGGTTTTGTATGACAGCTATGACCTGTATAGAAGTATGGAAAGAGATGAGTTCTATAACCGCTAATGGGAAAATAGAATTCAATTATCATAGAACAATAGATATGTCAGATTACCTAATTGAAACTGACCTTTTCCCAAAACATGTGCTTGAGGCCTATACCTTATGGAACCTTGGGAAAGATCTTAATCAGATGCAGTTATCTGTATTTTCAGACCAAAGAGGCGGTGGACAAGGCAACTACCGCTCAGGTATAACCAAAAAAATAGATAATGTAGTTACTGCATTACAAGGCTTTCCACACTCCAAGCGAGCAGTTATAACTATCCCGAACAACTCTTTCGCTCACCATTCTAATGACGATGACGCCAAGTGTATGCGAGAAATACATTTTCGCTTGGACGGCAATATAATAAATGCTACCGTATTGTTTCGTGCACAAGCTGCACTTATATTCCCTAAAAACATTCATTTTATAGGCTGTCTTATGGAGGACATAGCACATCGCATTAGTCCAACACTCAATCTAGGGCAATTATCTTATCTTGCCAGCATACTTGTAAATGACCGTGAATAACCACCTGCTTTGCTTATTTCTGTGGATTATTTTAAATCGACAGCAGCACAAACTAATGAGGATGTGTATCTCTTAATATTGCCCCATACAACTCAGGATTAAAATCTTCGGGCCATCGAGTATCTACGGTATATTTCGCATTAGCTAACTTCACATCACTCATATCACAATGTAACATGTTGGCACCGCTAAGATTTGCTTTGCTTAGGTTAGCATTAGAAAGCACTGCATAGCTAAGGTCAGCACCACTTAGATCAGCCTGAGACAATTCTGCATTGCGCAGATTAGCCCTCGACATATTAGCACCTATCATATCAGCCTTGATCAACAAAGCGCCTTCAAGATTAGCCGATGGTAACCATAGCGGCCTTCTTCCAGAATTAAGTAAAATTATAATTTCCTTGTGACTAAAACCGTTATCTTTATAAATATTCATTTAATATTCAATGATGACTAGGCAGACTGGTCCTAACTACGCATTGATTTAATCAATCTTTTCGCCTGTAGAACCAAATCATTCAGGTTTTCTCCTTCAAGATACAAGCCTACGACACCTAATATAGCCATTTTTATAAAAACAATCAAATGTAAAACTATCGCAAACGCAAGAGCCGTCTCTCTATTAACCCCTAAAACTGCCAACGCAGCTACTGCACTAGCCTCCCATATTCCTACACTAGCTGGCACAGATGGTAAAGCAATACCTAGCGCCAGTAATGCTGTCACGAACACGCCCTCATATAGTTGTTGACCCGGAGAAAAGTTAAGCAACAAATAATATGTTGCAAGTACAGAAAATACCCACACAACAATGCACCAAACCGAAGCCAACAGCACACGTCTACCTCTCACCAAATCTATACTTTCAAAAAATTTTTCAAACCCTTCATTAATCCATGCACCAAATTTGGTACCAAGTCTGCGAGTTATAAGACCAACAATCTTTGCCACACTTTTTCTATTGCGCGCCACAGCAAATAACCCTATTATTACGACTATGACCCCTCCAACAATTACATAAGACACTGAAGTAACAAGACCATGGTCTGGCACAAAGGGAAGTACCAAAAACAACATAATAAAAACAGTAACCACATCAAACATTCTTTCTAGTACGGCAGTGGATAGTGCCTGCATCCCTGTAACATCACTATTTCTAGTCACCAAATACACCCTTCCAAGCTCGCCTATGCGCAATGGAAGTATGTTACTCAGGTAGTAACTTATGTTAGTTATCCAAAATAATCGGGGGCCGCTAACTTTTTCCTCTAATAGCACCCTCCAACGCATACCGCGCGCCCATAGAGACAAAGTCTCTAATATTGCAAACGGTATGATGGACCAGTAATTAAACTTAGACATTTCAACAGCCAATACTCCTATTTCAATTCCTCGAAATAGAAATATAATTGCGCCTAAACTAAACAGCACGCCGAGTAATATCTGCAATCGTCTCTTCATAACATTAAAATCATTGCTATTTCTATTTGAAAAAATCGCCTGATCACCTCGCCAAACCATTAAATTTATAGCCGGCAATTATAACAGCTCATTAGATATATCATAATCTATTGAGCAATATTCATGCAAATCTGTGCAGTGAAGTAGCACTATAGGTGTTTGTATACGATAATATGATACAACGGTTAATACATCACATATATATTTTTTATTGGAGCAGAAATGAGCACATCAACTACACTTTCACTTATAGCATTAATTGCGTTTGGGCTAACTAATTTTTTCTGGAAGTTTGCAACTCCCAGCAAACCATATCAACCAAGCTACCTAATGGTACAAGGGTTAACATATATAGCAGTCATGGTAATCATACATATAATACAAAAACAGCAATTTACGTTGTCCATCAAACTAACCAACCTAGCAATTATTACTGGAATATGTGCATCCACAGGAGCAATTGGCACATTCCTAGCATTATCAAGTGGTGGTGAAGGCAGCAAAGTCTTTCCAATAGTAGGCCTAAATATGGTGGTAGCCACAATACTATCTATCATATTTTTTAGAGAACCTGTTACAACTCAGAAACTACTAGGTCTTCTATTTGGTATTACATCGATATTATTTCTAACACGCTAAAAATCGCACTCACTTAGCTATATAACAAGCTTCTCTAATACTATGCTTAGTAAATCTTACGTCAATAACAATATCTTTCCACTTGAGGAACGACTCTCGAGATATGCGTGGGCATCAGATGCCTTCTCAAGCGAGAAGACTTTATCAACATTTACTTCTAATTCACCTGCGGCCATCCAGGAAAATATATCACTCGCCCTTGCCAACATTTCACTCCGATTCTGCGCGTAATGACCTAATGTAGGTCTAGTCATGAACAAAGACCCCTTATCATTCAATATTTGTGGGTCCACAGGAAGAACTCTACCACTAGACTGACCAAATAAAACCATATGACCACGCGGCTTCAAACAATTTAGACTTTTTTCAAACGTAGTTTTACCAACGGAATCATAAACTACATCGACACCAAGATCATTTGTAAGATCCATGGTCTTTGCTTCAAAATCGCTATCAGTATAAATAATGACCTCATCTGCACCTAAATCCATTACTTTCTTTGCTTTCTCATTTGTAGAAACGGTTCCTATTACCCTGGCTCCAAGTTTATTAGCCATTTGCACAAGCAAAAGACCAACACCCCCAGCTGCAGCATGTACCAAAGCAGTATCTTTTGAGCTTAAAGAATAGGTGCTAGTTGTTAAATAATGCGCAGTCATACCCTGTAACATAACTGCAGCTCCTATCTGACTGTCCACACCCTTGGGCAATACTACTGCCTTCCAGCTAGGAACTGCTACATATTGTGCATATGAACCAGTACACATAGCATAACCTACTCGGTCTCCAACTTTGAAATTTTCTACATTAGACCCTATAGATTCAACAACACCAGCAGCCTCCATACCCGGCACAAAAGGCAACTCGCCTGCATAACTACCAGTTCTATGATAAACATCAATAAAATTCACTCCTATCGCCTCTGTCTTAATCAGCAGCTCTCCTCCTGCTGGTTCGGGCGTATCCATTTTTTCATAACTAAGAACTTCTCGACCACCATATTCATGAATCCTTACCGCATACATAGTCCTCTCCATAATAAATAGTCACGTTATAAATACAAGTATACTCGCAACAGACCAGTTCATAGTTTATATACCAATACATCACGTGGGACATGACACATTATGTACATACTTCAAATCCGAATATAATAACTAAATCCTACAAAGCATAGGTGTACAAAAATAAAACCAGCAGCTTCCTAAGGAGACTTATTTATGACATTCTGCGATATAAAATCCCGGGCCGAGTTAGAAATAACTCCTAATGCTAAGACTAAAACATTTTGGGGTGAAAACATGCTCTTATCACTAATAAAACTCCAACCATATACAGAAGTGCCCACACATCGCCATCCACACGAACAGGTAGGGATAGTACTAGAGGGCGAAGTACTCCTATGGATTGGAAGCGAAAAACGCCTACTAAAATCAGGAGACTGTTTTATTATTCCTAGCAATATAGACCATGGCGCCTGCACTAAAGCAAGCTATTCCCTGATTGCAGACATATTCAGCCCAATACGTGAGGAGTTTATATATTGAATCCGACAAACAATACCAACAGGTTACACCGTCTGCGACGACATCGCACTATTACAATAGCGTTTATAGCAATTGCACTAGCTGCCATATTAAATTTCTCGTTAATCCAAGAAGTCAACTATTTTGTGGTCACAGTAGGCATAGCACTTCTAGCTACCAGCGCTTACAACTACAGAACAATCAATAACGAATTAGCTAAATACGAAGATAAAAATAGTAGCCACTAGCACTCATAGCAATTCTAATGAGTGACCCACCCAGGACTCGAACCTGGAACCAATTGATTAAGAGTCAACTGCTCTGCCGATTGAGCTAGTGGGCCATATTTGTGTTGCAAATTATATTCGCCGATACTATCCTGTCAACTTCAGCTCAGACAATCACTTGCCTACAGTAGCCATAAAACCTCATCTGCAAACTCCCAAATTAGCGGCCACTCTAAAGACCAGAGGACACATCACTACAGACTATCGCTAAGACAGCCCAATCACAGTTCCAGTTTCTGGATCAACGTCAATGTCATAATATGCTGGTCTCGTAGGTAACCCAGGCATAGTACTCATTGTGCCAACTAACGGATAAAGGAAACCCGCACCAACACTAGCCCTGATATCCCGTATTGGAAGCACAAATCCTGTGGGAACACCTTTTTGTGAAGGATCATGACTTAGACTTAAATGTGTCTTAGCCATACAAATAGGCAAATCTCCAAAACCGCTTCTTTCATATAAATCTATCTTCTTGTCAGCCTCCAAACTATATTCAACACCATCTGCTCCATAAATTTCACGGGCTATCAACTCAATCTTTTCTTTTATTCGCATCTCTAATTGATACAAAAAGCTGAAATTAGCTGGGCTTTCGCAGGCTTTCATTACTGCCTCACCAAGTTTTATTGCACCAGCACCACCTTCCGCCCAGTGATTAGACATCACTGCATCTTCTGCACCTGCCTCTAATGCCATCCTACGCACCAAATCTACTTCCGCATCCGTATCATCCTTAAATCGATTAACTGCTACAACAACTGGAACACCAAATCGCAATGCGTTTTTTATGTGGACAACCATATTTGCGCATCCATTCTCAAGCAATTCTAAATTCTCGGTTTGATATGTCGGATCTAATGGTTTGCCCGCGCTAACAGTCGGGCCGCCTCCATGCATTTTTAAAGCGCGAATAGTTGCAACAAGCACTACAGCATTGGGTATTAGACCGCTATATCTGCATTTGATATTAAAGAACTTCTCCATACCTATATCAGCTCCAAACCCAGATTCAGTTACCACATAACCATCATGACCCACTAATTTGAGCGCAATCTGATCTGCAACAATCGATGAATTGCCATGGGCGATATTTGCGAATGGACCTGCATGTACGAAAGCAGGAGTACCTTCTAACGTCTGCATCAATGTTGGCATTATGGCATCTTTCATCAGCACGGTTAACGCACCACCAACACCTAAATCATCAGCAGTTATTGGTACTTCTTCAGTATTTGTACCAACTACCATACTTCCCAATCTAGCCCGCATATCAGCTAAATCAGTGGTCAAGGCCAAGATAGCCATAATTTCGCTCGCAACAGTAATATCAAATCCAGTCTGCCTTGTTTTCCCTTTTTCCTTGGGACCCTCTCCAACAGTAATCCGACGTAAAAATCTATCATTAACATCTAACACACGTTGCCAAGTCACGCTATCCGGATCAATATCGAGTCGTACAAAACTCCTGCGTTCTTCCTCGGTCAACTCATTGGGGTCCACCTTATCTATACCAAGCTTTTCAAGCCTTCTAAGCATGACAGGAGAAAACTTACGCTTCCCCTCACCATCAGATGGACACAATCTCCCAAACAATGCGTCATCACTTTGCGTTGATTCATGAAACATTCGCGCATCAATAGCTGCTGCTAGCAGGTTATTTGCTGCAGTGATAGCGTGTATATCACCCGTCATATGCAAATTGAATTCTTCCATAGGAATCACTTGGCTGTAGCCGCCTCCAGCAGCTCCACCTTTTATTCCAAATGTAGGACCTTGACTCGGCTGCCGAATACATGTGATCACTTTTTTCCCCAGGTGTGCACCAAGAGCCTGACACAAACCTACAGTAGTTGTAGTCTTGCCTTCTCCAAGCGGAGTAGGTGTAATAGCAGTAACATCAACATAATTTCCATTTGTTTGATTAGACAATCGCTCTCTCACAGCAAGCTTTACCTTAGCCTTATGATTCCCATATAGAACTAATTCGTCTGGGCTCAGACCAATACCAGCAGCAACTTCAGTTATTGGTAATGGATCTATAGCTTGGGCAATATCAATGTCATTAGGTACAGGTGACAACAATTCAGTTAATTTCCGTTGCATCGTCAACTCCACTATTTTTAAATACCATATTATTAGATAGGTTTTAGGAAGTACTCTACCACCTACCTCTATCCAATCTTACTGTACGATCCGGTAAAAGTTCTTTGTCCACTCGTTTAATACTAACTGCACAAGCTTTAAATTCGGGTATTTTAGCCTGAGGATCCAAAGCATCAATCGTAAGCAAGTTAGCAGCTGCTTCTACAAAATGCATAGGTATAAATACAACTCCAGGACTTGTTTTCTTTGTTACACTTGCCCGGAGCACAACCTTACCCCTCCTGGAACCCACTTCGACTGCATCACCATCATCTATGCCCATACGCACCGCGTCTATAGGATGTACCTCTACTCTCGCTTCAGGATATAAATCATCCAACTTGGAATTGCGTGTCATAGTCCCGCCATGCCAATGTTCTAACAAACGACCAGTGGTTAGTATGAATGGATATTCATCGTCAGGCGCCTCGTGCACTGGAACATACTTTAACGGAAAAAATTTAGCTCTACCGGAAGGAAAGCTTTTATCGAACAAAAATGGGGTCCCAGGATGTTTGTCATCCAATACTGGGGTTTGCAATCCAACTTTATCTATCCTTTTATACGAAATCCCTCGATATTCAGGCACAACTCCCCCCATTTCCTGCAAAATCTCCTCTGGTCCGTTATATCTCCAGAATGTAGATCGAGACCGTTCTAGCAACTCTTCTGACCTTTTAGCAAGATCACATATTATCTCCCAGTCACCACGAACTTGACCTATCGGTTCTATTGCCTTTCGAACGCGCTGTACTCTCCTGTCGGTATTTGTAAAAGTACCATCCTTTTCGGCCCATGAAGTTGCCGGCAAAAATACGTCGGCATATGCTCCCGACTCGTTTATAAACAAATCTTGAGCAACAAGAAACTCCAACTCTTCCATATGTTTTTTTGTCTTATTAAGATTGGGTTCAGTCATCATGGGATTCTCACCCATAATATATAGTGCTCTTACCCCATCTTCTCCAACACTGGATAATATTTCAGTTGTAGTGAGACCTTTATCAAGACTCAGGCTACCTGATTCCATATTCCATGCATTTTCCCATTTAGCTGCGTTCTCCTTTTTATCTACTTCCATATATCCAGGATAATGATAGGGCATACATCCCATGTCAGAGGCACCCTGCACATTGTTTTGTCCTCGCAATGGATTAAGCCCGGTTCCTTCCCTACCAACATGGCCAGTTAATAAGGCTAAATGAACCAAACCTAAAGCACTAGAAGTACCATGTGCCAATTGAGAAATGCCCATACCCCAATATATTGCACCACGCTGAGCCTCAGCATACATACGAGCGGCCTTCACTATTAAATCTTGTTCCACACCTGATATGTTTTCAGCATATTCAGGAGTGAACTCTTGGACAGATTTCTTAAATTCGCTAAATCCCTCTGTACGGTCGTCAACAAATTTTGTGTTTATCAGCCCTTCATTTATAATTACATTTGCCATTGCAGTGAACACAGGAACATTTGTACCAGGTTTTAATGGTAGCCACAGATCCGAATAATCGCAAAGCTCAAGCTTGCGCGGATCTATCACAATAAGTTTTGCGCCGTGTTTCTCAACAGCAGCTTTCATTTGCAAAGCAATAATAGGATGATTCTCCGGAGTGTTTGACCCTGTTACTATGAAACAGTCACTTTTGATAACTTCAGCAGCTGTATTGCTCATTGCTGCAGAGCCAATTGCCATTTGTAATGCCACTACTGATCCAGCATGACATAACCTAGTGCAGTGATCAACATTGTTTGTAAGGAACACAGATCTAAACAACTTTTGCAGCAAGTAATTGTCCTCATTGGAGGCTTTTGCACAACAGTAAACCGCTAGGGCATTTGCTCCGTCACGCTGATGTATCTTTACCAACCGCTTGGCTACATAATCAAGAGCTTCATCCCATGAAACCTCTACCCAATCTTTCATATCAAATGCTTGCACACGCTTGCCAGCTTCTTGGGGTTCTTTTCGAATCATTGGTGAAGTGATTCGCCTATCACTATATATATAATCATAACCAAAGCGACCCTTCACACATAAATTACCTTGATTTACTACATTGTTAAAATCGGATGTCACGCGATAGATATAATCGTCTTTTATATGCAAATCTAGTCCACACCCAACCCCACAATATGGGCAGGTTGTTGTTACCATCCTACTACTTTCTAAGACTGTCACATTATCCCCGCTGTCACTAACCAGTTTGATAAGGCTTTTCTTGTCTACGTTTCTTCTTACGTCTCTTAGCTCGTGTAAGCTTTATAATTTCATCCTGGGCATACCCAGTTTCCAACAACCATTCACGTTTAGGCTTAAGTGCGCCAGTAGGACAAACACCCACACACTGACCACAAAACACACAGGTAGATAAAGTCAGATCCTGATCATAAAAAGTACTAATACTAGTTTCATGTCCTCGCCCACTAAAGTTAATGGCATAAGCATATTGTGCATCCTCAGCACAAACCTGAACGCACCGCCAGCACAATATACACTGCGAGTAATCGCGAATAAACATAGGATTATCATCAATAATTTCACATTCACGATCCCATCCTTCCGAAAACCGTTCCCTATCAGCCTTATAATCATTCAGTTGATCCTGAATTTCAGGAGCTTCGCCTAAGTCCACAGCCGAATCTAACATTTCTAGTATGGTTCTACGCGCACGTACAACACGTTCGCTAGAGGTGCTTACTTTCAT
>DDZT01000063.1:464-5871 GCA_002346435.1 Anaerolineales bacterium UBA3001 | reverse complement strand
ATACATTACAGCTACCCTGTGACTAATATATTGGACTACACTCAAATCATGGCTGATAAACAAATATGTTAAATTCAGTTGTTCTTGAAGATCTTGCATTAAATTAAGAATTTGAGCCTGAACAGATACATCCAAAGCAGAAACAGGCTCATCAGCAATAATCATTCTCGGATTCATCACCAATGTTCTAGCAATTCCCAATCTTTGCCTTTGTCCACCACTAAATGCATGAGGATACCTTCGCATATAGGAAGTTGAAAGACCCACAACCCTCATCATCTCAGCAACTCTATCTTCCAATTCAGAACCACTCGCAAGTCCATTTACTCTTAGAGGATCTGCAACAATATCAAAAATTGTCATCCTAGGATTTAAAGAAGCGAAAGGATCTTGAAAAATTATCTGCATCTCTTGTCGAACCAAATCCAATTCATCGTTGCTAGCCTTAGGAATATTAATATGAGAATTGTCCCTCATTACATAATCAACTATACCGTCAGTAGGCTCAACTAATCGCATCAAAGCTCTTCCAGCAGTAGTCTTACCACAGCCACTTTCCCCAACTAATGACAACGTCTCACCTGCGGCCAATCCAAACGACACCTCATCAACTGCCCTTACATGCCCTAGAGTTTTTTTAATCAATCCACCTGTAATTGGAAAATGAACTTTTAAATTTTCTACAGAAAGAATCTGGTTACTTGAATTAGTTTGTTTCAACATCTTCTCCTAAGAACCAGTAGAATTCGAATATGGATCAGCAGCATCACGTAGTCCGTCACCCATGAAATTAAAACTCAAAACGACAATTATTATTAATATACCGGGCAGGAGCAACCATGGTGCAGACGCAACAGAATAAATATTCTGAGCTTCATATAATAAAACACCCCAACTAATACTTGGCGGTCTTAATCCCAAATTCAAGAAACTCAAAGCAGTTTCTGCAATGATCATTGCAGGAACTGAAAGTGTAGCAATAGCTATTATATGACTTACGAATGAAGGTACCATATGCCTAAAAATAATATTTAATTCTTTGGTCCCATAGGCTCTGGCAGCCAAAACAAAATCCTCTTCTCTCATAGCCAAAAAACGACCTCGAACCTCTCGTGCCAAATCAGTCCATCCCAATATACTAAGAATAATCGTAATCGTGAAATAGACTTGAACATTTGACCAATGAACAGGAATTGCAGCTGATAAAGCCAACCACAATGGAATAGTTGGCATAGCCTTAAGGAATTCAATCAGCCGTTGGATAAGTAAATCCACAACACCACCTCTTAGTCCTGAAATACCACCAAGAAGAATTCCTAAAAATAAACTTAATGCGACCCCAATTAATCCAATACTCATTGATAGACGGGTTCCATATGTAACCCTAGACCAAAAATCTCTCCCATATCTATCAGTTCCCCATGGATGAAATCGTGCAGGATTACCAAATCCATCATAAGCGGCCATTAAGTGAAGATCTGTTTTAAAAAGACCTAAAAACTTATAAGTATGTTTGGAATCCCTCACAAAAAAATCGATATAATTTTTTTCTTCCTTAATCGGGAAATGTTCCATCTTGAACGTCTCTGGATTTCGTTGTGTCCGAATACTATACACAAAAGGTTTAAATTTCATCCCATCAAAAGGTTGAATCATTTGAGGAGGAATGTACGCGCTTTCTGCCAAATCTACTTGAGGATGCTGAGTAGCGATAAACTCAGAAAAAATCGCTACAGAATAAAAACAAAGTAGAATAAACATTCCCACAAACGCTAGTCTATGTCTACGAAAGCGTAACCATATCAGTCTTCTCTGAGAAGTAACTTGAGCCTGTTCTTCAATTTCTTTTAGAACGGTTTCTTGACTAACTTCGGCCAACTATCTATCCTTCCAATCTAATTCGTGGGTCAATTAAACCTAACAAAATATCCGATACTAAAGTTCCAATTAGGGTTAATGTCGTCAAAATAAATAAAATCGAACCCGCCATATAAAAATCTTGAGACTGCAACGCCCTTAGAAGCAGTGGGCCGATAGTATTTAGACTCATAACAGTTGCAACAATTAAACTACCTGAAAAAAGCTGAGGTAGAGACCAGCCAACTGTACTAACCAATGGATTAATAGCAAGTCTCACAGGATATTTCATCAGCAATTTTAATTCAGACAAACCCTTTGCCCGAGCGGTTTCAACATATGGTTTATTCAACTCATCCAGCAAATTCGCTCGCATAATCCTAGTGATTCGTGCAGTACCATCAGTACCTAATATCAACATCGGAACCCATATATGTGCTAAAAGATCTTTGATCTTTGCAAACGACCATGGAGCGTCCACCATGTCATTAGAAAATAACCCAGTAACACTCAGGTCAAAATAATAAAATGCAGACCACATAATAACCAATGCCAAAACAAAGTTTGGAGTGCCTACGCCTATATAGGACAAAGTAGTAAAAACATTATCAATCCAAGAGTATTGCTTCACTGCGGAAATTATTCCAATAGGTATCGCCATAGTCCAAACAAATAAAATAGTAAACAATGCCAATGTTACAGTCATAGCCAACCGAGAATTCACTAATTCAGTGACTGGTTGCTGCCATTCCAAAGATTCACCCAAATCCCACGTAAGAACTCCAGAGAACCATTTCCAATATTGAACATATATTGGCTCACCTAGTCCATAACGCTCACGAAGACTCTCTACTTCTGATTGATTAATATGTTCACCAGCTGCTTGCATAGCAGCAATGTAATCTGTCAGGTAATCTCCTGGGGGAGCCTGTATAATTGCAAATGCCACTATTGAAAATAAAAATAGCATCGGTATGTATATTAAACATCTTTTAATTATAAAAGGTAACAATTTTACCCCACTCGTTGCCTAGCAATTCAATGAAATTCATACGAATTATACATTAATTAAACCTCTATATAAAGATAACTCGCCGAACTCTTTTTCAGGAATCCGGCGAGTTATTAGTTTTAACTAACTAGAAAGATAATTAATCTTTGAAGTACCACTGAGCAGGTCTGCCTTGTGCAGGTGTCCTATAAGCCCAGTTGAAGAATGCGACTGGAGGAACATTGCCCAACTGCCTGCTAACAACGAAAGGCTGTTTAGCTTCAGTGACTATACCAATGTCCAACATTTTGTAAGTCCACTTAGTATAGAGTTCCTTCTCAAGAGCATTTCGACCATCGGCATCTAGGGAAGGAGCACGTTCGTGCATCTCTTTAAGTTCTTTAGCCCACTCTGGTGGCTCTTCAGCGCCATCAGTTCCTTTAACCCAGCGGACCCACAAAGGAGCCCACAGGTTATCGATATTCGTTCGGGCTCGTCCCTCAAATGTATTACATGCTGTCTCCATCCACTCCACACGAACCATCATCTCATTAGATGTGGTGCGGTCATCAATTATTGGACGAGGACCAGGGAAAGGCTCAGCATTAATGCCGGCTTCTTTCCACTGTTGAGCAAGAGGCTCAAGAACCTGAGTCCAAGAACCGAATCCATCAAATCCATCCAAGATTAACTTAAGTGGTGAACCGTCTGGAAGAGTGTAGAAACCGTCGGAATCTTTAGCGCCAAGTTCACCACTGGCTACTAAGGCATCCAATCTAGCTACTGCATCTGTTAAGTCATATGCAGTCAAATAATCGCGAACGTCATCACCTGGATATCCGCCAACAGTTGAAGGTGGTACTGACTGACCAGCAATTCCCAGGCCTTGGTATACGGTCTGGTTAATCTCTTCTCGATCAGTAGCTACAGACAATGCTTCTCGGAATTTGAGATTTGTAGTTACGACAGACTCAGGACCTTTATAAGTCTGGTTGAAGTAAGCACTAGCAACTGTTCCTCCACAATATGGCCATAGGAAAACATCGTAATTACCACGATCCCTGTTTTCCATTAGTGTAGGAATATCCTGGGTTCGAACGTGCCTTCCTTGCATATCAATTTCACCAGCAACTGCCTTCAAAGTAATAATTGAGGAGTCACTAGCAAAGTTGTACTGTAATCCGTCCATATATGGAAGCTGGTTACCAGCAGTATCAACCTGATAGAAATAAGGGTTTCTAGAACCACGGACTATATCAGTTGACCATGGAGTAGACATATACCATGGACCCAATGTTGGGCGACCTCTGTGTCCTTTAATTCGATAGTTCTGTCGATCATTGAATAGATCTTTCCAAGTATCAAAACCCTCTTCTGCCATCATAGCAGCTAAAGCGTCTGCATCAGCTGTATCCTCATGGAACTGAGACATATATTCACCTGAAATTATATGCTCGTTACAAGGACTTCCGCCTACAGTATCAGTAGCTGACAAAGCAGGTAAGAAAGTGGAATAAGGAGAATCAAATTTCCAACTAATAGTTGTTGCATCTATCTTAGTAAACTCAGGAGTGTTACCAGTAGCTGATTTCATTGTGGCAGTATTATTAGGACAGAGAGTAGCGTTATTCAAAGTATGATTATTGTAAAACTCAAGGTCATCTGCCGTGAACGCAGTTCCATTAGACCATTTGTGACCAGGTCGCAAAGTAAAAGTATACGTTGTTAGATCAGATGAAAGATCCCAAGTAGAAGCAATTGCTGGCTCAATAGCCGTACTATCCATACTCCACTGGACTAATTTTGCTCCAGCTCGGTCTAGACGACCAAAGTTCCAAAAGTCTGTTGCACTATTGTGAGCCCTGTTAAGAGTTCCACCATATTTACCAACCTCGTTATAGGGTGTAATTACAAGTGGCTCATCTGGCAATCTTTTATCTACAGATGGCAACGAACCGGCTACAACCAAAGCTGCCAATTGAGGAGCTTCGTTATAAGTGGTTCCAGAAACAGCGGCCATAACCTTTGGTGCTGCAAGAGTCACCTTACCAGCTGCAGTTTCTTTACTAGCAATCACTTGAGCAGCGGTTTGCTGTTGAGCAGGAGCCTTAGCAGGAGCAGCTGCAACTGCTGCTGCAGGTGCTGGAACTGCTGTGGCTGAAACACCAGATGGTGCTGCAGGTGCCTGTTGAGCACTTGGAGCCCCCTGTGTTTGTGCGGCTGCTTGTGGAGCTGCTGCAGGAGTAGATGATGAATCATCGTCGCTAGAACAAGCAACCATCATCAAAGAAATCACTGCAGTCATCGCCAAAAACACCACAACTTTAGTGTGTTTTGTAAGCATTTGTCATTCCTCCTTCGGAAATTTTACTGATCTAGATATAAGATTTTCCCTAGACCATGACACATATACAATAGTAGAATCGGCGCGATTAGGCACCCATCCCATTAATAATTTTGTGAATAATACTTTATTAGGACACATAATGTCAATCAAAGAACAATACAATTATAACCTTATTATCAACATATCGAATATAACCTTATTATCAACATATC
>DDZT01000063.1:0-159 GCA_002346435.1 Anaerolineales bacterium UBA3001 | reverse complement strand
ATTATCAACATATCGAATGATATTTTCAACTATGGAGCAATCCCGTCCCAATCTGAAGAAAGAACATCATTCACATCCCAATAACCTGATGCCCTTGCACGAGGTCTATCAGTAGTAATGACGTCTAGAACATACGGGATTTCGGATTTAATTGCTTCA
>DDZT01000059.1 GCA_002346435.1 Anaerolineales bacterium UBA3001 | reverse complement strand
TCCATGAAGGTGACAGCTTTGTTTGTTCTCATGAAGGTGCCACTTCAAGTGTTGCTTTCGCTTATGTTTGCAGTATTGCTTCAAAAAGAGACTAGGTCTAGTGCAGTCGTCAGATCGGCAATATTTACTCCCGTGGTCACATCAGTTGTAGTGGTATCGATCATCTGGGCAATGATGTACCATTCCCAACTTGGCTTGATCAACAGTGTTTTGTCTGCTTTTGGGATTCCAAGGCAGGTGTTTTTGTCAGATGCTGATAGGGCCTTACCAGCTATGACTGCTATGATGATATGGAAAGATCTCGGGTTTAGCATGATTATTATCATGGCTGGTTTGAAAGGTATACCAGTGGTATATCGGGAAGCAGCTATCGTGGATGGCGCTAAACCTTGGCAAATTATGCGTTATATTACTTTGCCCTTATTGCAGCGTGTTTTGATGTTCGTAGTAGTTACACAAACCATCTTTTCGTTTCAGAATTTTGTGCCTGTCTATGTTATGACGAAGGGTGGTCCCATGGATTCAACCAAGGTGATTGTGTATTACATCTATCAATACGGTTTTCTTTTCCAGGATATGGGCTATGCTAGCGCTATGTCGGTAGTGACTTTGCTGGTTTTGTTAGTGATTAGCATGATACAGATGCGGTTGTTTAGAACTGATGTTGAATATTAATCCGATTAAAATTTTATTAATGGTCAAGTGATAATATGGAAACTGCTAATACAAATACTGGTGTCGATGTAAATAAAGGGTCTGTAAACCAAACTCTAAAAAAATTAGGGTTATCAGTAGGTGAGAACTTTCTATATTTAATAATTATAGTGGTATTTGTTGCTCCTTTAGTTTGGATGGTGTTGGGTAGCTTAAGAGAAGAGAAAGAAATATTTGCAAATTTGTACCCGTTTACTATTCATACCTTTCTGCCAATCAACTGGACTCTTGATACGTATCTGGATATGTTTGGGATCAGTGAAATAGGTATTATGTATGGGCTTCATTTCCACCGATTTATGGCCAATAGTCTATTTGTTTCAGTGGCTGTGGTTTCTTGTTCACTTATCTTTAATACAATGGGTGCCTATTTCTTTGCGCGGTTGGATTTTCCTTTCAAGAACTTTCTGCTTATATTCGTTGTGGCGACTATGTTGATTCCGTTTCAGGCTACAATAGTACCTTTGTACATAGTTGTGTCAAAGTTAGGCATGCGTGATTCGTTCTGGGGGTTGATAATACCTTGGTTTGCCAGCCCATTTGTTATCTTCGCTTTGGCTCAATTCATCAAGGAAATACCTAAAGAACTCGATGAGGCAGCGACAATAGACGGAGCTTCACTTTGGGGTATTCTCTGGAATGTAATTCTTCCCAATGCTATACCTGGAATTATTACTATGGCCTTGCTTGAATTTCAGTTTATCTGGAACCTTTTCTACTGGCCTCTGATAGTGATAAATAGTCCTGACCTTCAAATGATACAGGTTGCTATAGCAAATCAAACCACACAAACGCAGATTTTCTGGGGACGTACATTTGCAGGTAGTACTTTAGCCTCGCTACCCGTTATCATAGTCTTTTTAGCACTCCAAAAGTGGTATATTCAAGGTGTAGCCACTACAGGATTGAAGGGATAACTACAGGCGCTTAATAGTTGTATGTTGTGGGTATCCTAATAATCAATAATTTAGATGCAGATGTCTGAAAGTCTCAATATTTATAGGACCTGAAAATACTATAGGTTATGGAACCTCATAAACTTGTTCTCGACACAGATCCAGGTGTTGATGATTCAATGGCGATTGCTCTAATAGCAAATTCTCCTGAAATCACACTGCATTCAGTCACAACCATTTTTGGTAATGGACCGGTATCTTTGTCTACTGAAAATGCGTTAAGAGTCCTAGATATAGTTGGTCTTAGCCATGTCGAGGTGTTTGAAGGTGCTAACAAACCACTACTTCGAGAGTTTGGCGGCGAAGGTGCTAGAGTGCATGGTAGCGATGGTTTAGGAGAGACTCGTATGCCTCCTTCGCCTCGAAGTGCTGAATCTGATTTTGCGGCTATTCACATTGTAAACTCAATTATGGCTCAGCCTGGTGAGCTTACTCTTGCAGCTATAGGTCCGTTAACCAATTTGGGCCTGGCATTATCAATTGAACCTAAAATATCCGAGAACGTAAAAGAAGTTGTGATCATGGGTGGGGCAGTGGACGTTCCCGGCAATGCATCGCCACTGGCAGAAGCTAATATACATAATGATCCAGAGGCAGCCAGTTTGGTTTTTGGTGCAGATTGGCCACTTACAGTTGTTGGCCTTGACGTGACTACACAAGTTTTGATGGATGCTAAGTATCTAGCTTCTCTTGCTAAAAGCCAAACACCTACTACTGATATGATTGCGGCTATTACTCCCCATTATTTGGATTTCCACAAGAAATATAGGAGCGAGACAACTATGCCAGTACATGATTCCTCAGCTATTGCATATTTGATCGATCCTGATTTGTTTTCAACCAAGAAATTATACGTTGACGTTATTACGGGAGAACATCCTTGTAGCGGTCAAACAGTTGCTGATTGGAAAAATCATTGGGGCAAAGAAGCCAACACAAATGTTTGTCTAGGCGTTGATGCAGATAAAATGTTAGCTATGTATATAAATAGAGTGGGAGGGAGTAATAAATGACTCAATCAATCGATGCGCAGCGCTTACACAACCATGTTCTCGGTGGACTAGCTGGGGCAGGTATGGGGGACGCGCTTGGAGCTGCTACTGAGCAGTGGCACCATACTGAAATCTTTGCAAAGTTCGGAGGCCCACTCAGATCCTTTCAGCAACCTCCTCCAGATACATGGTCTGGAGCAGAGAGCAATAAACTTGGTCAGGTTACTGATGATGCCAGTCAGATGTTTTATTTGGCACATAAGCTCATAGAATGCGATGGAACACTCACCCATGATGATTGGGTTGCATGTCTATTGCAGTGGGCGGACGAGTCTCCTCATGTAGGTAACATGGGTCCTACTACTCGATTGGTAGTACAAGCTCTTAAGGAAGGCACAGATCCTAACCTGGTAGGTGTTATTGGTACATCAGACCGACAGCCGGCATCGCATGGAGCCACCAATGGTGCAGCTATGAGAGTGGCGCCGGCAGGATTGATTCATCCTGGGGATCTTGATGCAGCTTGTGATACAGCACTTATTACGTGTATACCATCGCACTCTACTCAGATTGCTATTTCTTCTGCATGTGCAATAGCTGCTGGTGTGGCACATGCGCTTGAAGAAGGTGCAGATGTTTTTTCTGTAGTAAAGGCTTGTCTATATGGTGCACGTCGGGGTGAAGATCTTGCAAAGGAACATGGACGAATAGTGCCTGGCCCGAGTATTCTAGTCAGGAGTGAGCTCGCTGTTAATTTAGCACTTAAGGCTGAATCTTTACCTGAAGCAATCAAATTGATTGAAGACAGTATAGGAAATTCTGTAGATGCTTGTCAGTCGGTACCAGCTGCTATTGGTCTTTTTGTGTTTGCAGAGGGAGACCCGTTGGAATCGATAGTAGGTGGTACTAATATCGGCAATGACACTGATACTATAGCAGCAATTGCTGGGTCGCTTGCCGGCGCGCTTCGTGGTGTTGATGCTATGCCAAAAGATATGTTTGAAACTTTCTGGCAAGCCAATGCTGATGATGAATTCGATATCAATGAACTGGCTGAGGGGCTTACAAAAATCGCACTTAACAATCAAGGAGGATCTTCATGACATCTGTAATTATTGATTGTGATCCTGGTCATGATGATGCGTTAGCCATTCTTTTGGCTGCTAAACATTTGGACGTACTGGGGATTACTACAGTATCAGGTAATGAATCTATTGACAACGTTACTACTAACGCTTTAAAGTTGGTGGAGGTTGGTAATTTGACTCATATACCTGTGGTACGTGGTGCTGAAGGACCGTTACTTCGTGAAGCTGTTTATGCACCTCAGGTGCATGGCAAATCGGGTATGGATGGTGCTGAAATTCCAGAGCCTACTACTAAGCTTAAAGAAGGTCATGCGGTCGACTTTATTATCGATACTGTCATGAGCACATCTGACGTAGTGCTTTTGCCTATGGGTCCATTAACGAATATAGCATTAGCTTTAAGAAAGGAACCAAGGCTTCGTGATCGAGTCAAGCTTATGAGTATTATGGGAGGAAGTAGTACTAACGGGAATATTACACCTACAGCAGAATTCAACATATATGTTGATGCTGAAGCAGCTGATATAGTTTATCAGTCACAAATTCCTATGTTGATGTCTGGTCTTAATTTGACTCGTCAGGTTTTGGCCAAGCAAGAACATATTGATGAGATTCGAGCAATTAATAACCCCACAACAAGTGTGGTAGCTGACCTGCTTACCTTCTATTTAGCAACTAGCACACGGCATAGTCATGATGGTGCTGCGATGCATGATCCTTGTGCTGTTGCGGCTATTATAGATCCTACCCTCATAGAATTTGAACCAATGCATGTTGCTGTAGAGACAGCTGGTGCTCATACCTATGGTATGACTGTTTGTGATGACAGGCCTGGATCGGTTAAGTCAAAAGAAGCTAACGTGGAAGTTGCTGTCAAAATTGATAGCGACCGTTTCTTCAAGCTGCTAATTGATACACTCAGGATGTACTAGGACTTATTTGAGTCGTGCGTAATATATAGTGTCTAGCCGTAATATCTTCCTTGATGTTGATACAGGAGTAGATGATGCGTTAGCATTACTTCTAGCTGCTAGGTCACCTCAGCTTAATGTAAAAGGTGTGACATGCGTAGCTGGTAATGTACCCATAGAGAAAGTTGTGAGAAACACTCTGGACGTATTAGAGGTTGCTGGTGCATCTCATGTGCCAGTTGCTAGGGGTATGGAGTTTCCTCTAGTTGAAAAAATGTTTAATGCTGCTGAAATACATGGAGAAAATGGGTTGGGAGGTATAGATTTGCCTGCTAGTGGCTCTACAGTTATTGATAGGCATGCAGTTGAATTTCTGGCTGGGGAAATTGATAATAGTTCAGAGAAAGTGACTATCGTGGCGCTGGGACCGCTGACTAACATAGCTACTTTATTCCGTATTTACCCAAATGTTGTTTCGGGTATTGAGCAGCTGGTTATTATGGGTGGCGCAATAGGATCTGGCAATACAACTGCTACTGCTGAATTTAATATTCGTCAGGATCCTGAAGCAGCTGATGTGGTGTTCAATACGGATGTACCTACTTTGCTATACGTATGGGATGTTTTTACTAGAGTGCGTTTTGATAAGCAAGAAGTTGATGAAATGATTGGAAGTGATAACGATTGTAAATCTCTTGCGGGTAAATTACTGTTGTCTTATTTGACCACTAAGAAAGAAGATACTGCGGGTATCGGAGATGCTGGTGCGGTAGCATGTCTGTTGATTCCAGAGGCGATAACTACAGATGTTATGCCGATATCTGTTGAGCTTATTGGAGAATATACGCGAGGACAGACTGTATTTGACCAACGAAAACGGAAACTAAGTAGGCTGCAACCTAAAATACAAAAATCCATAAGTGGCATGACAGAAGTCGTTATGGATCTAGATGTGGAAAGTTTCCGGAATACTTTTGTAGATAATATTGTGAAATAGATTAGACAATCATGGATCCCAAAAAGATTTATTTAGATGTTGATACTGGAGTAGATGATGCTCTGGCATTACTTTTGGCTGCAAGTTCTCCAGACTTGGACATTAGAGGTGTTACATGTGTGGCCGGAAATGTTCCGGTTGATCTTGTAGTTAGAAACACCCTGGACGTATTAGAGGTTGCTGGTGCATCTCATGTACCAGTTGCTAAGGGTATGGAGTTTCCTCTAGTGGAAAAAATGTTTAATGCTGCTGAAATTCATGGCAAGAATGGATTGGGCGGGATTGAGATTGCGCAGAGTGTATCGGAGCCATTAAGTGTGCATGCTGTAGAGTTCTTAAGAAGAGAGCTAACAAATGTTTCAGAGCCGATTACAATTGTTGCGCTTGGTCCACTTACCAATATATCCACATTAATACGCACATACCCTGAAGTGGTGTCGAAGATAGATGAAATTGTGGTTATGGGTGGTGCAATAGGACCCGGTAATGTTACTCCTACCGCAGAGTTTAACATTCGTCAGGATCCTGAAGCAGCTGATATAGTATTTGGTTCTGGTATACCTATATTGCTGTATATTTGGGATGTGTTTGTAAAAGTAGCATTTGTCCGGTCTGAAATAGAATCGTTCTCTAATAGCAGCAACAACAGTGTTGCTCTGGCAGGAAATTTACTCATGTCAATGTTAGAGAGATTTGGCAGACCAAAAACTAGTATTGGTGATGCAGGAGCAGTTGCTTGTATATTAAACGCTAAAGCAATAACAGCGAAACAATTACCTGTTGCGGTGGAATTGTCTGGCAAATATACTCGTGGTCAAACTGTTGTTGACCAACGTCCCCCGGATTTGGCTGATCTTGAAGAAGGTGATTTGCAAGTTGTGATGCCAAATACTATACGGGTTGTAGTTGATGTGGACGTGAATGGTCTTCGAGATACATTTGTCGAACATCTTGGAAAATAAACTAAGTATAAAAGGAGTATTATGTCTGAAATACTTGACATGCCTAGACTCATAAGAGAAGCTTCTGAGAAAGAGGGTGATGTGTGGATGCCTATTGCGGACTCATGGTGCGAGATTTGCACAACATCCTCGGTTATGCGTAAAGAGTTTGAAAATCAGCAAAGTGTACTTGAAAATATTGCGTTAGATTTGCAGAAAAGAGGCGTTAAACATATCCTAATACTGGGATCGGGCGATTCATGGTTTGCCGGCATGGCCGTCTGTTATGCGTTTGAACATTATGCTGGAATTACTGCCATACCTATACAGGCTTATGAATATGCTATGTATGGTAGTTTGCTAGCGGATGAGAATAGCGCAGTAGTTGTTATAAGTTCAAGCGGTAGACCTACTACTACCTGGGATGCGCTGGATCGCGCATTGCAGACCGAGTCATATGTTGTGGGGATTAGCGATACGGATTATGAAGGAAACCCGTTTCTGGAAAAACCACATGCAAGTATCAATCCGAGTGCTAAAAAATTGGGAATGCCAGCACAGACTACGACAGTCACAATTGGTTTACTAATCAATTTAGCTCTTATTATGGGTAGGGAGTCCTCTTTCTTAGCTAAGGATACATATGATGATCTAGTTGCACAGTTGAGAAATATTCCCAATCAAATACTTGGGTTGTTGTCCTCTGTAGATGATGTTTTGGCAGATGCAGCTAAGCATGGTGCACTTCATAGGATACATACAATTATAGGCAGTGGACCCAACTATGGTGTTGCTCATGTTGCTTCTGCTCTTTTAGCAGAAGGCCCTCAATTTACTGGACACCCAATGCCGGCAGAGGAATATCATCATGCTTTACGTGGTCGTACCATGCAAAAAGGTGATCCGGTTTTGCTTGTTGCTCCATCGGGACAAGGATACCCACGCGTGGTAGAAGCTAGTAGTGACTTAAAGGAACTGGGTGCTTATGTCATGGCTATTGTTGATGAAGGAGAACAATCAATAACCGCAATAGCAGATAACAGTGTCCATGTACCACCTGTTGATGAACCAATGTCACCATTGCTTACTCTTCCTCCCGTGCAAATGTACAGTTTATATCTGGCATCTGAAAGAATAGCTGCTGGTTATCAACGTCCATTAGTCAATTGAGTGAAAGCTACCTCGCTTTGGGAGGTATTATTATCGATGACCTTGTGTATGAAGATGGAACTACATCGATGGGCGTGCTTGGCGGAGGTGGGTTATACGCAGCACTAGGGTCTCGAATTTGGTCAGAAGACGTTTGTATGGTGGCTAGAGTTGGACGTGATTTTAATGTTACATCTATATCTGAAAAAGGATTACGTACAGAATATATTGAGTTGACTTCTTTACCTACACCACGTGCATGGCAGTTGCTTGATAGCAATGATGAGCGGACGCAAATCCCCCGGGTGTCAGCTGAGAATTGGTACTCACAGTTAGTAGTTGAGCAACATGATATACCGGATATCAGTAACCTTACCGGATTGCATATTTTGGGGAGAGGTTCAGAAGCTGAGTATGACATAATGAGTCTATACTCTAAGAAAGGAACTACAATAAGTTATGAGCCTGTTGTTGATCACAGTACTGACACTAAGCGAATTGCGGCTATCATACGGTGTTTGCGAATGGTGAATATATTCTCACCAGACCTACTGGCATGCGAAGTATTAGCGGATGTGCAAGATCCTACTGATGCTGGAAGATGGTTTGCTGAACGAGGACCTCAAGTTGTGGTACTACGCATGGGCAAGCAAGGCGCTATGTTATATGAGTCTGGCCAGAATGAAGTGTGGAAGATACCCTCTTACGCAAACCGTATAATTAATACTGTCGGTGCTGGTAACGCATTTTGTGGTGGTTTCTTAGCAGGCTGGTGTCCAGACCATGACATATCTGATGCAGGTGCTAGCGCTGCTATTAGTGCTTCAATTACAATGGAGAACTTAGGTCCTCCAACAGTTTCGGTAGATTTATCTGAGCGAGCTTTG
>DDZT01000011.1 GCA_002346435.1 Anaerolineales bacterium UBA3001 | reverse complement strand
ATCATGATGCTCTTCACCTTCGTGTTCATCATGATGCCCTCCTGACATCAACTCGATACCATCCGATACGTGCACGACCTTATCCTTCGCTCCTGCACTTTCTATCATTGACTCAAGAAAGTCCTCTAATCCAGCACCATTGGCAAAAACTATATCGGCTTCAGTCATTTTAGCAACATCTTGTGGTGTTGGATCAAATGCATGAGGATCTGTACCTACCGGTAAGAGAATGCTCAAATCAATAAGCTGACCTCCAATTTGATCAACTACATCGCCGACAATAGTAGTAGTTGCAACAACCTTGAGCTTTCCATTATCAGTTGATCTGTCAATTTCAGCTCCAGAATTTTGCTGATCTACTTGCTGACATCCTGTGATAAAGATCAGCATAATTAATCCAATTAAATATCTAAATCTATTCATACAACATTTCACCTCTATACTATATTATGCTATTGATAATGATAACCGTTTTCATTACGAGGCGTATTTTACCTACATTTTGTGCCAAAGTCAACAGTAAATGTAATTATGTTTTACTCTGTGAGTTTTTACTACAGTTATTTACACTTAGCGCATAACCCAAAAAACTGGAGCCAGTGTTCTTCAATGGTAAAACCACTTTCACGCGAGACATGCTCTATTAGTGGAGTCAAATCATCCCCCTCGAAGAACTCTGCCTGTCCACAAACTTGACAAATCAGGAGATGCTGGTGCCCCGTAAATCCAGCTATGAAACTCTGGCATCCATCTGGATGATGAACCTTCTGAATTAATTCCAATTCCTCAAGTTTCTCAAGCGTTCGATAAACACTTACAAGGCCCAGGGAAGGATAGTTTTCCCGAGCCAAATCAAATATTTCAGTCGCATTCAACGCTCGCTGACTGTTCGCCAAAATATCGATCACCGCCTGGCGTGGCTCTGTTAAGCGGTAACCGCTAGACCGCAAACAATCCAGCCAGTTTGCTGTTCGTTTGTCACGGGTAATATTCAAATTATCCATGTAATATTCAAATTATCCATATTATGTAATCTCAATTATATACGATTTATTGGCCAGTAATATTTATTGGAACTAAAGCGAATAGTGCTGTTTAGCAAGTGATAACATGTGCCAAATACGCGGAAAAAGTACACAGCTCTGGCTAATAGTAAAAATCGACTTTTGAGACGGAAAGATCGGCCAGAAAATCGCGACCATAAGCCACAATACCAAAGCTTCTTATATCTTTGGCTGCTAATTTTGAGTCACTAACAGTATCTAACCCGGCAATGTTTGTACCATTACGTACGAATTCATCAAACGGCAAATCAATCATTTCCCAATCAGCATCGGCCACGAATGAGGCTTGATAATAGTCACTAAAGGACCTGGTCTCATTGGTTCGAATGAAGATATAATAAATTTCTCCATTACCACGAACATTTAGTCGAACACCTTGAAGTTCTTTGTCATTTTTTTCAGAATTACGAACTGACTGAATCATCAATGGATCATAGGTTGATGAAGTTGATGAGTTCAATTGAATAAATCCGCCCCTATTCCTTGTACTAACATTTCCTGTAAGCCTCGCATAAATTACTTCACCATCTTGCTCAAGGAAAACCTGGCCATCGGATACTCCCCCCATGACTCTATCGCTAACATATCTCCAGTTATTTCCACTATCTATATTGAATGGAAAGCTAATGACTTCCTGAGTAGCTGTTGGAGTTGGCGTGTAAGTTGCAGTTGGCGTGTAAGTTGCAGTTGATGTCTTTGTGTACGTTTGCGTCGATGTATAAGTGGTGGTAGGTACTGGACTACTTGTAGGAACAGGAGTGCTTGTTGGGATTGGTGTTAAAGTTGGTTCGACAGTTGACTTAGCTGATTCCGTTTTAGGAATGTTGATATTTGCTGCTTCAATAAATTCTTCTGTTTGAGCAAATAATGTTTGTGCTGTTTCCTCTCGTGCTGGTCCGCACGACGATAACAATACGACAACCAGAAAGACAAATATTGTAGACATGTTCGTAGGCGTTTGCTAATAGTAAAAATCTACAGTTGATACCGAAAGATCAGCTGTGAAATCGCGGCCATAAGCCACAATACCAAAGCCTCTTATATTTTTGGCTTCCAACTTTGTATCAATAGTAATATCTGATCCATCAAAGTTTGTACGCTTACGTACGAATTGATCGAAAGGCAACTCGATCATTCCCCAATCATTATCTGCCACAAATGAGGCCCGATAATGATCACTAACTGATCTAGTCTCATTGGTTTGAATGAAGATATAATAAGTTTCGCCATTTCCCCGAACGTTTAGCCGAACGCCATTAAGTTTTTTGCCATCTTTTGCCGAATTACGAAGCGACTGTATCATCACTGGTCTGTTAAACCATGAACTTGATGAATTCAGTTGTATAAAACCCCCTCTATTCTCTGTGCTTACATTACCCGTCAATCTCGCAAATACTTTTTCTCCGTCTTGATGCATTTCAACTTCTCCTTCGGACACCCCTCCCATTACCCTATCACTAATATATCTCCAACTTTTTCCGCTATCTGCTTTGAATGGGAAGCGAAGAACTTCTTCACTGCGCGAAGTTATCGTTGCACATGCCGTTATGGTTGTGAATGTAAATAACATTAGTAGAATAATTCTTTTCATGCGCAGTGAATATTAGGCATGTAAGCAGTCACAATCCAATTCCTCCGAGCCTAAGTCTACTGCCATATATTTGCATATTATTAATTTATCCTTACCTACACGAATCACTTTTGACAGATTTATTGCTGACAGTGAAATTATATCGAGCTAGTATTAGTACGATGTTAATATATACACGAACATTCCACATAGCAATACAACAAGACAATTTGAATATTTGTCAAAAAAGGGGTCGTTAAATTCTGGCTTGTCTACCCCAAGCCATAGGTGTATGATATAGAAAATAACAGAGCAGGTGTAATGTGAAAAAAGTACTACCTTTAGTGGTTTTTGCTGCATCTCTATTAATATCTGCATGTAGCGCAGAAACCAAGACTATCAACGGATGCGAAATTATTCCAAAAACCAGATGTAGTAACGTTGACCTAAGTAAGGCCGACCTAAGTGAGGTTGACCTAAGCAATGCTACACTGTATCAATCTGATCTAACTGGTGCCAATCTCAGTGCGGCTACCCTGAACTATACTGACCTTCAAGAAGCTAATTTAAGTGGAGCTAACATGCAAGACACTCGACTATATGGCTCTGACCTGCGCGAAGCTAACCTAGAAGGAACCGATCTAAGCGGCGCAAAGTATAACAAATTCACACAATTCCCCGAAGCATTCGATCCAACCGCAGCAGGAATGGAATTGATTGAGGGGTAAGTTTAGTTTAAAGTTTCGGATTAACCATCTATTGTATCTTGCAGACTAAATAGAAGTATAAAAATAAAAGCGAAGGGTTTCGGACTCAGCTTTTATTTTTATACTTCTAAGTGTATTGTCAGTATTTTTGCCAACTAATAACTAGCTCTCAAGCAGCCTAACAATCTCTCGACAGAAAGCCGGAATATCACTAGGGACCCGCGAAGTGATCAGGCTTCCATCAACTACTACTTCGCTGTCCTCATACACACCACCGGCATTCTGCACATCTGTCTTCACAGCCTTAAAGCATGTACAGCGCTTACCACGCAGCACGTCAGCTTCTATGAGCAGCTGAGGACCGTGACATATAGCTGCCACAACCTTATCCTGGCTACACATATCTCGCGTCAGTCGAACCATACCCGGCTTAGTACGCATGATGTCAGGTGCTCCGCCTCCGGGAATAATAAGGCCTATATATTCTTCAGCTCGCGCATCGTCAGCAGATAAGTCAGACTTTAGAGGATAACCTTGCTTGCTTGGGTAGACAACCCCCGCTTCGGTTCCAATCAAATCTACTTCGTATCCCGCCTCCAATAGACGATAATACGGTACAAGCGCTTCAGCTTCTTGATATGATTTCTCGATCAACATTGCGACTTTCGACATGTCTTCACCTCCTGCGGCAATAATAATTCTCACCGTCCCATATCACAAACGCGAGATACAACCAGTGAGTCATTCACTTACTATATCAATTAAAAATATATCAATTATTCAGCAAAAAGCTCACTAAACACCTTGATCATCATCCCGTGATCTAAGGATCCTGCCATTTCCCGCGCCGAATGCATACCTAGTTGCGCGTTACCAACATCAATGGTCGACACACCCAGTTTCGTGGCAATCAATGGACCCACTGTCGAGCCAGATGGGATGTCATTGCGACCAGTAAACATCTGGTACGGAACATCGGCTTGACGACACAACAACACAAATCGAGAGGCGGTCTGAGAATCGGTCGCAAAACGCATACGTGCATTCATTTTAATAACCGGACCTTGGTTGATCAATGGCCGATGCACACCGTCATGCCGATCCTCATAATTGGGGTGTAAAGCGTGTGCCATGTCAGCTGAAACCAAGTAGGATCTGGTAAGAGCTTTCATGAATTCCTCCCGGCTGCCACCAAGGGCAATAGTAATACGCTCCAGTACCGAGTTGAGAAAATTTGAACTAGCTCCATGCGGAGAACTGCTTCCGATCTCTTCGTGGTCAAAGCTAGCAATAAGACTAACTTTTGTATTGGGGCTATCTGCGAGCAAAGCTTCATATGATGCGTGTGTCATTGCGAGATTATCAATACGTGGTCCAAAAATAAATTCCTGCTTCATGCCTCCATAAGAACATGGTTGTGACTCATGAAAATAGAGATCCATAGCGCTGATGTCTTTGGCTTCAACACCTTTTACATCCAGCCGCTCTAACAACAAATCTTCAAATGAATATTCGTCATCATTTAATCCCAGAACTGGCACCATGTTAGTTTCTGAATTAAGCTTAAGCCCAGCATTAGCTTCGCGATCAAGATGAATCGCCAATTGTGGTACTCGGAAGAAAAGATCTCCAATTGAAATAAGTTTCTGCTGGAGTTCACCTTCTTGAATATAGTTGATCCGTCCGGAAATATTAAGATCACGATCAAGCCAGGAATTGAGCAAAGCTCCTCCATATATCGAGACGCCCCACTGCATATAGTTGCCAGTTATGTCTTTCTTGAACGGCTTTAGTTTGAGGCAGGGGCTGTCAGTATGAGCGGCCACCATATTGTAGGCAACCTTACTAAAGTCGATAATTTTAGGAGTACGGAAGGCAATGATACTACCGTCATTTCTAGTCACATAATAAAGATTACCGGCTTTACACTCCCAATCATCGCTTTCAATAAGTTCAATACCATTATGTCCTTTCAATGTTTGAACCATATTTTCGACAGCATGATAAGGGGTAGGACTTGAGTCAATAAACGAGAACAGAGAATCAATGTCATTATTTCGCATTATTAAACCTCGATTTGATATTATCAATTTTACGTCTTCTATCTTTACCGTCAAGCTAAAATGACATCAAACCGTGTTTCACCATATCTTTTACAGACATAATATTACTCTAGGTGTATAGTATAGAAATGTCAGATTTCACAAGAGATGAAGTTATAGAAACAGTTCACAAGCTTATAAAAGCAGATTTGCATGGAATTGACCTAAGTGAGGCTGACTTAAGCCGCGCTGACCTATATAAAGCCAACCTCACTGGAGCCAACCTAAGCAGGGCTAATTTAAACTCAACAACTCTAACTTGGGCGAAGTTATACCAAGCCGATCTACAAGGCGCTAGACTGGGTCATGCTGACCTACGCTGGGCTGATTTAAGGCAGGCTAACCTAAGTGGAGCTAGACTCACAACTGCTAATTTGCGCTGGGCTTACCTAAAAGAGGCCAAATATGACCAGCATACCGAATTCCCCAATGGATTCGATCCAGTCGCAGCCTGGATGGTATTATCGGTAGAATAGTGAGACTATCCAATGCGTGATTTCTCTTTTACTGGTATCCCAACTGTCGACTATTATGATTTGTTTAAAGAGACAAAGCCTCGCATCTTATTAGGGAGTACGGCCATCTATGCTGCTGCTGCACTAGCGAAACAGGGTGCAAATGTATTGTTTAGTGGGCCCGTCGGCACTGATCTGAATCCTAATTTGCTCACTCCACTACAAGATTCAGGTGTAATATTTGACCTACATGAAATGGATGGTCGCCAGGGCTCACTCGAAATGGTCTTTACAGACAACGGTCAAGTAACTTCCCTAACAATAGATTCTGGCATAGGAACAGATTTTCAAGCAGAACACCTTAGCGACAACTTTTGGAAAGCGCGCGTTTGCTGGATTGGAACTTGCCCCCACGATTACACAGTCGCAGTTGCCACAAAAGGACGAAGTCAGGGATGCGAAGTTGTGCTCTCTCCCCAAGGCCAGTTCCGCAATAAGCTAAACGATGTCACCCAACTTGCTGAGCAATTGCACTTTTTAAACTGCAATACAGCCGAAATGACAACTTTCGGTAACGGTCAACTAGAAAATGGTTTGGCTGTACTCCGTGAGATTAATCCCGAGCTCCAAGTCCTGCTCACCAGGGGGAGAAATGGAGCCTGGTTTATAGGCCGTGATGAAGTGTTCAGCATCCCAGCGATACCGCAAGTTGAGTCAGAATTCCTAGTTGGAGCTGGGGACGCATTTGCGGCAACTTTTCATTATCACCGCATACAGGGCCAACCAATTCCAACATGTCTACAACGGGCCACTGCTGCGGCCGTACTTAAAATACGTGGTTTCTCTTACACCCGCATGGGAACAAACTCTGAGTTGTTGTTAAAAGAGGAAGAACTTACACCGCAACTACGCGTCGAACATACCGCCCGGAATAGCAGAACTGCCATACGTTGGTTTGAGGCGGAAGACCCCGACCTGACCCAAGATGGGAGAATTGCACTCAAATAATCTATTGGTCTCTTACATGTTCAACGGTCAGGCCAAGATCAGGGGCTGGCACCGTACCAATCCGGGCAACAGCCTCGCGAACGGCCTCATCAGTTGTTTGCACAAATCCAATTTGCACAGTTCGTCTGTCGTCAAGATACCCAGGTATTGGCAAAAAAGCCTCTAGCCGGTCAGCCATACCTCCAGAACCCTGCAAAACAGTCAATGGCTTGCCATGCGAATAAGCTTGGGTGACTTCATTAAGAGTTCCGCTTGAGCCTCTGACCATAATCACACTATCGCAGGCTCGAATAGTTGTAATGTTTCGCAACGCATATCCTATCCCGGTTGGGATTGCCACATCAATATAGGCGTTCGCACCGTGTCTGTCCCCTTCAGGCAAAATGCCGACTACCAACCCACCTGCTCTCTTAGCCCCTCGGCTAGCCGCCTCCATAATACCCGTACCACCTCCAGTCACAGTGATACACCCGGCCTCTGCAATGAGACGTCCTACATCTTCTGCCATCCTATATATTTCATCCGGCACATTCGCGGCCGAACCGATCACACCGATATATTTCTGCTCTACTGGATGCACCATTTGTAATTTCCTCATAGTAGTCTAGATAAAAATACAAGTTAACATATTATAGGTATGGGTCAAGTATATCAGGTATTAAACATACCAATCGCACCAGATCACTTTCCAACCAATTAGCAGTCAGTGTATAGTATAGACATGCGAGACGCCGTAATAGCAAAGATTGCTGCAGGCGAAAGCCTAGAACAAGCTGAACTAGCAGGTATTGACCTCCGTGGTGTTGATCTTCATGCTGCTGATTTCAGAAAGGCTAACCTAAGTCAGGCTAAACTAAATGGAGCTAACCTACAGGCAGCTAATCTTAGTGAGGCTAACCTACGCGCAGCACATTTGAGTCAGGCTAACCTGGCTGATGCCAACCTTAGTAGCGCTAACCTGATATGGACTAACCTTCGCGGCGCTAACCTAAGCGGCGCTGACTTACATAAAGCCATCTATGACAATACCACGATACTTCCTGAGCACTTCGAACCAGAAGAAGCAGGGATGGTACGATCAATAGAGTGAAAGCTATTCCAGACAGTCCCTAGTTGACCACATGAAGTTCCTCCCTTATCTAATTGGTTTACTAAAGTTCCTTTTTAATAGGCGCTATCAACGACAACAACTAGCTATCGGTTTTATACGGCTTCTTCGAGAAATAAAACGAATAATCAACTCCCAATAACTAAAAGAAGATCCCAAGATGGTGTCTTGGGATCTTCACTGATTTCTGGCTCAGAAACCTGTACCTCGAATTGTAACACAGCAAACTTTAGACATACAAGGCTCGCAAGCACAAGCGCCCACCTTGCAACACAATTGAGAATGGGTGTATATTACTCGTCCGTACGACTACAGTAAGACAAATACTGCATGTTTGAAACCAATAATATACAGCGCACTTACAACTAGGATACGCCTATGAACAAAATAAATTACTCTGAAATGTCGTCCCCTATGGAAGGTATATCAAAGCTATCTTTACAGCAAATAACTAGTTGTATCAACAACTACCTAGAAATGCGGTCAGACACATTAATAACTGGGTATGAGGATAGGCCAGACCATTGTGAATGGGAAGTGAAAGAAAATGATGTAACGGGCAGAATTTGGGTAACACTCGATGGAAACAACAGCACGATGAAGAATATTGGGTATGGACTAAGAGCGGGCGTAAAACAACAAGATAATACCGTGCAATTAACTGCTATATACCTCGGATGCATACATGCTCTCATTGAACTGTCCAACAAAGAAGCCGCAGACTAATGACCACCAAATCAAAAAAGGGTAACACTAAAGCATATGCCGGCTGGAGTACTCTAAACAAAAAAGATGCCCTCGTATCAGTAAGCGCTGGTCTTAGACGCTACAATTTAGACAATCCACTCCTAAGTATAAACTCGCGCAGATTTAATCTTGAAGACGGGGATACGCAATGGAGAATACGCTCTAATGGTAAGCCACTCTGCAATATTGTTATCAGAGCAAACAGAAAAGGAGGCGTAAAACTATCTTATGATTTACCTGACCAAGTTACAAATGAAATACGTCACTCAATTGAACATATGTCAAAGCAGTTGCATGACCACTTAAAACTATGTATAGACGCAGACAACAATATCGGCACCCATTGGGAAATACCAGGTGTACCCAGCAAAGTAAAGAAAAGAATTGAGTGGAGTAAGGCTTGGGACGATATTAAAGAATACCGTCGTAGCTCCAAACACGCAGGATACAATGTCAAACTAGCCGATATAGTTGACTTCTTTCTATATGCCGACAAAGACACCCCTCTTTTTGGCAAAAATACTATCCAAAAACTAATCGAAGCCGGGGAAGAAGGTAAACTGGATAACGTCAAATCATACCGCACATATACTTAGAATCGCACTACAGACCTGCTAGTCTAGTGCCTATATTAATAGCTTTTACTCTAATTATCATCTTCAGCCAAAAACATCAATAACCGCTTGTGCACTTGTTTTATCACGATGTTCCCTTATAATACCCCGTCTTGAAGTAGACCTTTTCATGCATCGTTCCCAAAGAACAGCCTGAATATATAACAAACGCTTGGCATCGCTAAGCAAGAGGATTTATTCTGTATGACATTTAAGCAATTTTCTCTAGACAAACGTATTATGGATGCGATCAAAGCTTCTGGATATACTGCACCTACTCCTATACAGTCTCGCTCCATACCTAAAATATTAAAAGGTCATGATGTAATGGGTTTAGCCCAAACTGGCACTGGCAAAACCGCAGCATTTACTATCCCGATACTACAAAACCTATTGACTGGACAAAACCGACAACTTCGCGCACTCATTCTTGCTCCCACTCGCGAATTGGCTGAGCAAATCCACCTGACGAGTGTTAGCCTTGGCAAAGGTACTGGTTTGCGCAGCATAGCCATATATGGTGGGGTTAGCAAAAATTCACAAGTTTCTAAATTGCGTAAAGGAGTTAACATTGCCATAGCTTGTCCTGGCAGATTACTTGATCTAGTCGGCGATAAACACATTGATCTATCACATATTAAGATATTAGTACTAGACGAAGCTGATCGAATGTGCGACATGGGCTTTATACCTGATATACGCCGCATAATAAAACTCCTACCAACCCAACGACAAACTCTATGTTTCGCCGCAACTATGCCAGACGACATCAAGAATTTAACCAACAAGATACTGAAAGAGCCTGTAAGAATACAAGTCGGCAAAATGGCCCCGACAAAATCCGTTGCGCATACATTATATCCAGTGCCTCAAGCCCTAAAGAAATCTCTTCTCTTTGCAATGCTAAAGCAGACACCAACAGGTCGTTTACTAATCTTTACCCGCACTAAATATAGAGCCCGCAACCTAGCCCGTGACTTGGCAAAGCGCGGCTACCGCGCAGAAGCACTTCAAGGCAACATGTCTCAAAACAAGCGCCAGAGAGCAATAGACGGTTTCCGCGGGAACAAATACGACATACTTGTAGCTACAGATGTTGCTTCACGCGGTATAGACGTAGTCGATATATCTCACGTTATCAATTACGATATTCCTGATTCTAGCGAGACTTACACTCATAGGATTGGACGCACTGGCCGAGCAAACAAAACAGGTGAAGCTTTCACATTTGCATCGACAGAAGACACTAGACTTGTGCGAGAGATCGAACAAGCCTTGGGGTCACCAATTGAACGGAGAACTTTACAAGATTTTAAGTACGGCAACTTTGTACCTGAAAAACAATTCCAGGGTAAATACTCAAAACAAAAGCCTTCAGCACTATCCCGTCGACGCCGACGGAAAAGACGCACTCGCCATAAACCCAAGAAGACACATACTAGAAGCTAAATCCACAAAATATTTCCGTCCGCTTAGACCATCTCCAGCTCAGACTGATACAAGAGGATGCTATCGGTTAATTGTTGTATAGTATTAGAACTATATATTTTTACCGATTACTGGAACACATAATGAAACCTATTATCGTAACTAAAAAAGGCAGTCTCGAACAAGAGATCAATTCCGGGCCAATGACTAGGTTTGCAGGCGTATCAGAACATCTTAGTAATGCAACCAACATTCATATGGCACTAGCTAACATACCTATGGGTCGATGCTCCACAACCCATTATCATACCAACTGTGAATCCGCGATTTATGTATTGTCTGGTTCTGGCATCTTTGTGCATGGAGACAATATGGACATTGAAGACGAAATATCTGCTGGCGATTTTATTTTTGTTCCGGCCGGCGCACTACATCAACCCGTCAATACCGGAGATACAACTCTAAAGCTAATAGTCGCTAGAAATACACCAACTGAAATCGTAGAGGAAAAGGCTAGATTAGGCAGGAAAGATTGCTAACAAAAACTGCCCTGCCCTAAGAACAAACATTGGCCTTTGGAACAACCATGAAAAGAGACAGTATTCGCTGGAATCCTTCGCACAATAAGCGTCCTAAAAGCAACACATGCTTTAGTCCAAGAACGGGTAAGTCGCTGAGTGTATACCCTTCACATTCCGCAGCCATACATGGAGCAGACTACGCAAACTCACAGTACGACAGCAACTTAGTGCCCTATCAATGCAAAACATGCAAGAAATGGCATTTATCTCCAGAAGACAGGCACACACCCAACAAAGTATGCTCTAAATGCATTGGGTCTAATGGCCGCCGGAAGTCCCTATACGTAACAAAACAAGCCGCTACTAATAGAGCTGATATACTAGCAAAAGAACAACAGGTGGATCTTATTGTCTACCAATGCCCACATAGCCGCGGTTGGCATCTGACAAAAGGTTAGTTAATCAAACGGACACATTTGCCTCATCATAGCGTCCAATGGAACGACAATCATGACCAATCTACAGACAATTCTAGATAATGTACGTACAATAGCCCATAATAATCACCTCAAATACAGGCTAGAGTTTCTATACGAGAATGATATAGGTGCACGAATAAGATTAGCATCAGTACTCTCGAATAATGAATCCAATTACCATCGCATACTTGTCGCAGGAAGAGGTTTTTCACAAGATATGCAATCAATACTAGAAGAAGAGTTAGTTATCAAAATAACAAAAAAACACAACAAATGGTCAGCAAGTTATGAACAAACAGTAAAACCGATAAGCTCCAACCCAGGCATCCTAGAAATTCAGCAAATAATCGGAAGAATAAACGAAGCACTAAAAGGATAAAACAAGTACGCATCACTACCACAAACACAAGGAGTGCCACTAAAATGCGCACAGCTATGACGGTACTAGGAAAAGTTCCGGTAAAAGACTTGGGCTTCACCCTCTCTCACGAACACCTTGTCATGGAAGATAAAAACGATAGTGTCTGGCACGTCGATCCTTCTGAAATTCCTGGAATGCATACTATTTCAGCAGATGACCCCGTTGCTCTAGACAATCTCGGTGCACTGGGACGTGCACCATCAATAATCAAAGATAACACTTTCCTCCCTGGTCTGGAAACGATGACAAACGAGGTCAACTACTATAAAAATGCTGGTGGTGGATCCATTGTTGAAGTGAGCTGTATAGGTCTACGCGGGGACGCAAACATACTACGACAACTATCTGAGGCAACAGGAGTCCACATAATAGCATCTACAGGATACTATCTAGAAGGGTCTTGGCCCGACTATGCCCACGAAGCCACAGTTGATGAGCTAAAAAAGATTATGGTTTCCGAATATGAAAACGGCATAGAAGACACAAGAGTTCGACCGGGAATTATAGCCGAAATAGGCACCTCAAAAATCACTCCTGGCGAAGAAAAAATGCTCCGAGCAGCAGCTCGTGCCTCTCAAGAAACTGGGCTAGCAGTTTGTACCCATGCTAACGCAGAGGATCGAAACGGTATACGGATAGTAGATATACTAACCAGCGAAGGCATGAGTCCCGAACGTATCATCCTTGGGCATTTAGGTTCGAATATATTTGAACAGAGAGTAGCCGTACTAGAACGCTTTCCCGAAAGAGCGCTTGCCTACTTAGACTATGCCAAGACAGTTTTGGATCTAGGAGTAACTGGAGCTTTCGATGTTTTTGGAAAAGAGTATTATGTTGACAATCGTGGATGGAAGCTAGCTAGTGACCATCAACGTATAGCAGCCATTCTCAAGTTGATTGATAGCGGCTATGCTTCGCAACTAGTACTAAGTCACGATATCGCTCGCAAATTTGGCCTCCATACCTATGGGGGATGGGGCTACGACCACATACATGCACACATTATTCCAAGATTACAAGATCAAGGGGTATCGGATTACGATATAAGAGAGATGACGATCAGCACACCCGCTCGTCTGCTTTCAATCGCATCCTGACATAGTTCTGCTTGAAACGAATTGTGAAGACATCAATACTGATTTGACAGTTCCTAATGTCTGTTACGCTAATATCTACTCGATATCACTAGAGTCTTCCAACTCTGTTACTCCATCTCGCGCGACCTCACCTTCTTCAAAATACTCATCATCTTCAACTAGCTGAGTGGAAAACCTGTTGGACTTCCAACCCCTAGTATAAGCCCAGTACACACCAATAGCTGCTCCCGCACCCAGTCGAATATTGTCCGAAACTACGATGTCGAACCGACTAGCACCACTAAAAACTATTACTGCAAGTCCCACGCCTATTCCTAACCACATTAAAGTGAGGATAATCCTACCACTCAGTCTACTTAACCAGGACCCACTACTGTAGGATACTCGATATTCTGGTCCAAGCGCCGGCGCCGAACCTGCTAGTTCTGCTACAGTCTTATCTAAATAACTGCCGCAATTGCTACAGAATCTATGGTCAACGTCAGCTTTGTTACCGCATTCAGTGCAAAACATCATACTCTGTTTTTTGTAGTGTTATCCTGATTTTATACCAATTATGATTCCTGCACCACGCCGCAAGACAGCCGTAACAAGTACGTCAAAAACCTATATAGCGACTTTTATATCTTGAGACAAATTCCTAACTTAGATATTGCAATACATATGACAGCAAAAAGCACTGACGGTATATAATCATTCAACTATAAAAAAGAGAAATAATAATGACGAGCTTGTTGAAAAAATTATTCGCCACAACCCTTACAATAACACTATTGGTATCCTGCACAACCAACCCTTCAACACCTAACACTGAGTCATCCCTTCCAGACCCGGTAGTAGAAGAGTCGCCTGCAACTGCACTTGCAAATAACGACCAGGAAACCATAGCCTTAGATACTGAAGAAAAGACATCTACCGATTCTATTGTGCCTACTGAAAATCCCGTTCCCAACAACACTCAACAGCCTAGCATATCCGAAGATGCCCAATCCGAGTCACTACCCACAACACCTCTCAGTACTACGGCAAACAACTGCGACCAACTCGAAACACATATTTACTGCCTTTCAGCCACACTACCTACTCCTCCCAATACACCACACCCTTGGGGTGAACTATTCAGCTATTCACCAGAAATCTTTTGCGCATCTGACCTATCCATTGAACTTTGTAGCAATGTAACTTCAGCTTTGCTTGCAGCCATTATAGAGTGGGGCAACTATGGCCCAGTAGAATACTGGGTACTTGGAATAGATGAAGCCGCAGGAGCACAACTAATACGGACATATTGCGATCGTCGAGATTTCCGAAAACAATGGAACATGGACGAATGCATAGAAAGAGAATCGTCTCCAGACCAGTATGGATTTAACTACTATCGCAGGATAGGAGCAGACGCTGTAGAATCTGGTCAACCTTCAGTTGAAGCTGCTCGTGGCGGAGCCAAGCATTGGGGGTTTCATCTTTTTACGTCATCCATACCAGTTGGATTCACTGACTACTTTGATATTCCAGGCTGGGACGAACAAAAAATAATATTCCACGAATATTTCCATGCAGTTCAAATGGCACATGTGTCAACGGCAGACTCATTAGATGGCCCAAGACGAGATGAAACCGAAGGCCCAGTCTGGTTCGTCGAAGGCGGTGCAGAATACATGGCACTCAAAGCGACACAAAAAGCGCTTTCCTCCGGCGTCCTCGACCAAGTCAATACTAGAGGACAAAACCCAGACTCGATAGACCAAACCCTAGGAAGGGAAATGTTCCTCTGGAAAATGGATGACCTATCGAGAAAACTGAGTACCATATGCCCAGATGTACCAATTCGAGATATTGGCTGGGAGTGCGAATCAGCCAGCTATGATATAGGCACTTGGGCTCACGCCTATCTAGCAAATAAATTTGGAAATGACACATTGTTAAAAGTATTTTACCCCGCACTCGATGAACTAGAATGGGAAGATACTTTCATCAGCTTATACGACATGACTTCGGATGATTTCTATACTGAGTTCGACCAATTTCTGCAGCTACCTATTAGCGAGCAACTTGCTATCCTTCCATAGGATGTTAACACCATATGCATCCATACGAAGCCGACTACATATTAACTGATTTTAAATTCAACTCTGGAGAAATACTATCTGAACTTCGCTTACATTACACAACTCTGGGTAAGCCACGCTATAACAACCAAGGTAAAACCACTAATGCGATCTGGATCGGCCATGGCACAACAGGTAACGGTCATCAATTCCTAGGACCCAAGTTCGCTAACGAGCTATTTCAACCAGGACAATTGCTCGACACTACAAAATACTACATCATCCTCCCTGATGGCATCGGCCACGGCAAATCAAGCAAGCCGAGTGACAGTCTTCGAGCCAAGTTCCCTGCATACGACTATCATGACATGGTTCGAGCGCAGTATCATCTAATAACAGATCACCTCGGAGTTAATCACTTGCACTTAGTAATGGG
>DDZT01000009.1:5582-10430 GCA_002346435.1 Anaerolineales bacterium UBA3001 | reverse complement strand
CTGCATTATATGATGGGAGGTATAGCAGTAGATGGTGATACGCAGATGACTGCTGTGCCAGGCCTATTTGCTTGTGGAGAATGCACAGGTGGGATGCATGGTGCCAATCGTCTGGGTGGCAATTCGCTGAGTGACTTACTAGTATTTGGTTGGCTTGCGGGAAAAGGAGCAAAGGAATATGTTAGACAGCTATCCAGACCATTGCAGATAGACCCTGATCATATTGAGGAAGCAAGGCGCCAAGCAGTAGGACCATTGAATCAAGAAGGTGGAGAAAACCCCTATCTTTTGCACGAAGAATTACAAAATATTATGAATGATGTCAATATAGTCCGTACTGCTGATGGTTTGAAAAGAGCCATAGATTCGCTCGAGGAATTAAAGCCCAAGTTAGCTAATATATATGCTGCTGGATCAAGTCAATATAATCCAGGGTGGAATCAAGCTTTATCAATGCGTCCTATGTTTATAGTCGCTGAGGCAGTAGCGCGGGCTGCACTCATACGTGAGGAAAGCCGTGGAGCTCATACTAGGTTAGATTTTGAAGGAGAACGTGAAGAGTGGGGTAATATCAATATAATGATATGTCAGAATACTGATGGCTCTATGGACGCTAGGAAAGTTGGTAGAAATTCTCCTCCAGACCATTTAGCTAAAATTGCTTACTCAAACCTAGAAGATTTGGAAGGAGGAGTTCATGTCTGAGTACACCTTCCAAATATGGCGAGGCGACTCGTCAAGCGGTGAATTCGTTGAATACAAAACGGAAGTCGATGATGGCATGGTTGTGCTTGACGTTTTACATAGAATTCAAGCTCAGCAAGCAGGTGATATGGCTTTGCGTTGGAATTGTAAGGCTGGAAAATGTGGTTCATGTGGGATGGAAGTGAATGGAAAACCACAATTGGCTTGCATGACGCGTATGAACACATACCTTGAGCAAGATGTTATTACTGTACAGCCACTAAAAACTTTCCCCGTAATTAAAGACTTAGTGTGTGATGTTTCATGGAACTATGATCAAAATCTAAAGATTAAGCCTTTTAAGCCTGGCACCCCCGATCCTGATGGTAGATACCGGATGAGTCAGGAAGATGTCGATCGCGTGCAGGAGTTTCGCAAATGTATAGAATGCTATCTGTGTCAAGATGTGTGTCATGTTTTGCGTGATCACAATCGTAAAGATGTGTTTGTCGGTCCAAGATTCATGATAAGGGCTGCTGGCTTAGATATGCACCCTCTAGATGTTGAAGATCGTATTCCTGATATACGTGACGAGTTTGGATCCGGCTATTGTAATATTACCCGGTGTTGCACTGATGTTTGTCCCGAGAACATTATTATCACAGATAATGCCATCATACCTCTAAAAGAGCGCGTTGCTGACAGATATTATGATCCGATTATTTGGCTGAGCAACAAGGTGTCTGGTCTTTTCCAGAATGCTTCTAAAAGCTAGTGTTAAAAGCACCTACCTCGTTGTTGCATATTTGCGATGATTACATATTAGTTCTAAGTGCAAATTTGCCCCGGTAGCTCAAATGGAAGAGCGAGGCTCTCCTAAAGCCTAGGTTAGGGGTTCGAGTCCCTTCCGGGGCACAACGAAAATTGTCTATAGTTTGCACAGCTGTTAGTGTTTGACTACACTTTTCGTCAGTACTGCTAAGAGTTGATCTAATTCGTCGATAGTATTGTAGTGTGCTGCTCCAACCCTAATCATACCCCCGGTTTTTTCTAGACCTAATTGGTTTATTATTTCAATAGCATAATAGTGTCCATCCCAAACAAAGATGTTATTATCGCCCATGATTTGGGCAATCTGCCTAGGATGATATCCTTGTACAGTGAAAGATACTGTTGGAACACGTTCGTCAAGTCGTTGTATGTCAGTAATACCATGAATGTTCACTTCCGATATTTTTTGCAGTCCTTCAATTAAGTGTGCGCTGAGCTTTTGTTCGTACTCTTGAATAGCAGCCATACCACAATGCATATGTAGACTACGATCAGACATTTTAGAAAATTGACTTGCATATTGACCACCAAATTGTTTGCCTATCCATTCGATATGTTCGAGTGCTCCTAATGTTCCTGCCTGTCCTTCATGACTTTGAGTGCCAGTTTCAAATTTGTGAGGGGGATTGTTTTCGGCTGGGCGCACTTTGTGTGGTGGAAGTTTGTCAAGCAATTCATACTTGCCCCAGAGGACGCCTTGATGTGGTCCGAAGAATTTATATGGACTGCACACCATAAAATCAGCATCAATATCTTTCACATCTATAGGAGCGTGGGGTGCGTATTGTACTGCATCAACAAACACAAGTGCTCCTACAGAGTGTGCTATAGAAGTGATTTCCTTGATTGGGTTTATCGTACCTACTGAATTAGATGCATAACCAACTGCGACTAATTTAGTTTTATCGGTGATAGTTTTTTTAAAATCTTTCAAGCTGAGAGTACAGTCTCTTGGATCAAAGTCTATCCAGCGTATCTTCGCACCAGTTTCGTTGGAGAGTTGCAACCAAGGGGAAATGTTTCCATCGTGGTCGAGACGAGTGACTATAATCTCATGCTCAGGTTGTATCCATTTTGCTAGAGATCGTGCAATTGCAAAAGTAATACTAGTCATATTTTGACCAAATACAATTTCACGTTCACTATCTGCATTGAGAAACTCAGACATTGCACGTCGAGCGTCAAGTAAAATCGTTTCAGTGTCTATCGATGTACGGAAAGACCCTCCACGATTAGCATTGTTTCTAATTAGATAATTTTGTATTTTATCTAGACTGGTTGTACATATTTGTGTGCCGCCTGGATTGTCAAGATATATTCGGTTTGTGTCATTGTCCTTAATTGTAAGGGACGGGAACCTGGCTCTAATCTCTGTTATATTATAGGAATCAGCGGTCGTCATGTTACTCATACCTTATTATATCAGGTCAAAATAGAGGGCTTATAGGCAATGTCGGCGATATTGTGGCTAATACCGGGATACTTTAATTTGTGTGTATTAGACCTGTCAAGTTTTACCCTATGCTAAAATTAGTTGCCATGGGTGGTGGCCGGATAGACCTAAATTCAGCCGATCTGTCAGTTATTTTACAGGAAACGGTATTAGACACACGTAAGGCAGAGGTCCTAATTGATGCAAGACCGTTTTGGGACTACTCTGAGCTGCGTATGCTGCCTGGTTTCGGAAAAAAGACATTACTGAAGCTTGCTGATGTAGCAACAGTAGTACCGCCTCAACCAATCAATATAAATACTTGTAGTTCAGCAGATCTGCAATCGATTCCAGGTGTAGGAACTGTACTGGCACGTCGTATTGTAGAGGAGCGTCCATATGATAGTTTGGAGGATGTAGTACTGGTAAAAGGAGTTAGCACTAATGTAATGCATGTGTTGCGACAGCGTGCTGTGGCTGTTATTGCAGCTAACGATAATCTCACAGAATCTGATTGGTCTAATATAACTACAATAGATATAAACAATTGTGATGAACAATTATTATTGCAATTACCTGGAGTTGGACCTAAAATTGCTGACAGGATAGTTTCGGGTAGGCCATTCGATTATATTGATGATTTGCGCGAAATCAAAGGAATAGGTGCGAATTTATTTGATAAGCTACATGATTTGTGTATAGTCTCCTCTACTGTTACCCAGGATACTCAGGCCGAATTTGTTGAGGAGGACTCATGGTTTTCTGAAGGTGTATTTGAAAGTCCTAGTTTCGACCAAAAGACAACGCTGCCACAAGTTGCTAATCCGGTAATGTCACTCGTTGCTTACGAAGCCGCAGTAGACCAGGAGATACGCAGAAGGATTCCATTGTTGTTGTCGGGTTGGCTAGTAGCTATTGCAATAATTGTCGGACTATTTTTATTAAGGAATTATGGGTTTATTAGTATTACTTTGCCTTGATAAACCCTTGGGAAGGTCAAATATATTCTGATGCCTACTAAATCACGCAAGATTGATATAAACAGTGCCTCGTTGATTACTCTAACCCAGGTACCTCAAGTAGGTCCAGCTCTGGCTAGTGAAATAATTGCTGCTCGCCCATATGCGCGTCTTTCTGATCTCAAGTTGGTGTCTGGTGTAGGCGAAAAGCTTTACGTTGTTCTCAAGGGTTATTTGCGTGTTTCTGCAGATAGTGTCGTGAACGAATCGAATAGAAGTGGTAATGTTTCTTCATCCTCTTTGGTGATGTCAGGCAAACTAGATGTGAATAAGGCTTCGATAGACGAATTACAAGGTGTGCCAGGAATTGGACTCGCGTTGGCAGAGATTATAGTAGCGGGCAGGCCATACAGTCGCTTGCCAGACTTGCAAAATGTTGCCGGAATAGGACACAAGTTGTATGCTGGATTACGAAAACATTTACGTGTTCCAATTGATAGTTCATCAGATATTACGGAGGAAACACAATCAGAGTTTAGTTCAGAAACTCAAGATGGTTCATCTACTAATAAGTTGGATCATATTCCCACAATGCCCTCTTTTGAGGGAAGCAGCAGTTTTCTAACCAATGTTTCTGACGATTCAGTTGTTATACCAAATGAGACTGATCCTGTGGAGGTTGATACAATGCAGGAACTCATTGGACCACCAATTATAGATGGTGGTCCAATGAATGTTGAATTGGAAGCATCAGAAAGAGCATCTGTGGATTCTGTCAAAATAGCAAACAGAGAATTACGGTCTAACTGGCAACCAGTTAATATTGCTATCAGACCTTATAGACGTAAAAGGCGATGGAAATTACTTACTGCAATGGCAATCGCTGGCATCATTCTAGGTGTATTTCAGACTTATGGCTTTTTTGGTGATTTGCTAGGTGCG
>DDZT01000009.1:0-5272 GCA_002346435.1 Anaerolineales bacterium UBA3001 | reverse complement strand
TGGTGATTTGCTAGGTGCAGTAAATTTAAACCCGATGCGCCTATTATCAATTGGATTAAATCAACAAGTGGATGAGCAAGTGGCTGTAGACAATACACAAGAAGATGAATTACAAGTTGTCGGTGTATCTACAACACCAGGAACAACAGTTGTACCAAATCAGGTGATACAAATTCAATCAACGTTAACTGTGGCGGTTGTCGAGCCATCACCTGTAATTGAGGCTACTTCTGAAAATACACAGACTGTCTTCGAAATAGCACCAGTCACCCCAACTGCTGAAGTTGTAACAATACCTACAGAAACCCTAATGCCGAGTCCTACATCGACTCAATTACCTACTCCTACAAAGATTGTTCCAATTCCGGAAAGTGTACGCATGATTGATCCGAAGGTTATTCCTAAAGCCGTGCTTTGGAAGGAGGAATTTGAACCACTGCGGTTTCCTGATTGGGGAACGGCAGAGACTGATAGCTTTTATTCAGCAATAGAGGGTGGTGTTTTCAGACTTATAACAAAGAGTCGTGAAAGGAGATTTTATTCTTCTGCTGCACCCGAATTAGATATGATAGAACGTGATTATTACTATGAAGGTGATGTAATAGTAGATGATTGTACTGGTAAAGATTTTTACGGATTGGTTTTTAAAGCACGTCTAGATGTGGATGAGTATTTTGGTGCTACCATAACATGTGAAGGCAATTATAGATTGTTCCGGAGAATCAATGGTATTACAGATTACTTGCGCATGGCAGTTTCGGATGTAGTAGGAGAGGGCCCTGGTACTTATCGTCTTGGGATTCTGGTGAAGAGCGATAACTTTAGCTTATATGTTGACGGTGTACAAGTTTATACACAAACTTCAAAGGGGCTAGGTCAAATTGTTTCTGGCGAATTTGGAATTTTTGCAGAATCAGTTGAATCCGACGAGTTAAAGGTCAGCTGGGATAATCTTATAGCAACTGAAATAGAACGCTGAACAGTGTTACATCAATCCCGACAATTGCTTTATAGGTAAAGTAATTATTTTTAATAATAGATCGAACTCTAGGAGTACTATTCTAGAATCGCTTCGAAGTGATTCTTCAGTTTCTGTTCTTATTATCGGTGGCGGAATAAATGGAGCTGGTGTTTTTCGTGATTTGGTTTTGCAGGGTATAGATGTATTGTTAGTTGACCAATCAGATTTTTCATCAGGTACAAGTGCATCAACTTCACATATGGCTCATGGTGGCCTACGTTATTTGGAGTATGGTGATATTAGTTTGGTTCGAGAAGCCGTCCGTGAGCGCAACTTGTTAATTGAAAATGCCTCTCATTATGTACATCCTTTGCCTACAACTATTCCAATTTTTAAATGGCACTCAGGCTTGCTAAATGCACTGTTAAAGTTTCTTGGTTTGATAAACAAAACAGTTGAGCGTGGTGCTATATTGATAAAGATTGGTTTATCAATGTACGACTCATTTGCTCGATCTACGTCAACTTTACCCAGACACAGTTTTATGTCAAAATCAGAGTCATTGGAGCAATTTCCTTTGCTTAACCCTAGACTGATCTGTACGGCTACTTATTATGATGCTTTTATATTGTCTCCTGAAAGGGTCTGTTTAGAATTGATTTGTGATGCATTAGAAATGGGTGATCATGCTCAAGCTGTTAACTATGTATCAGCTGTTGGAGCATTTGACGACTCGGTTAGATTGCGGGATGAGTTGACCGGTGAGACATATACAGTAAAGCCAAGATTGGTTATTAATGCAGCTGGACCATGGATAGATCAAGTGAACAGATCATTAAAGAGACACACTTCATTTGTGGGTGGTAGTAAAGGTTCTCATATCGTAATTGATAATCAGGAAATACGAAATGCTATAGGTGACCATGAAATCTTTTTTGAGAATGACGACGGACGTATAGTTTTGATATGTCCTATTATGAATAAGATATTAGTAGGTACATCGGAATTAGTATGGGATGATCCTGATCAAGTATGCTGTACACCAGAAGAGGTGGATTACTTCATAGCGATGATTATGAAAATGTTTCCACAAGCAAATGTCAGCAAGGATCAGATCATCTTCTCGTTCAGTGGTGTAAGACCGCTCATGTCTAGTCAATCGACCGATCGTGGCAGCGTTAGTCGGGACCACAGAGTATCCTTACTAACACCTGGAGATGGTGTTGAATATCCGATTTACACACTGGCAGGAGGTAAATGGACCACGTTTCGATCTTTGGCAGAAAAGGTAACTGATCAGGCTTTGCATGCATTAGGTAGGACTCGTCAGTATAGTACATGTGATTTGGCAATTGGCGGTGGTAAAAACTATCCAACAAATGCAGAAGAAGAGAAGTTGCTTTTGGATAATATAATTTTCGAGACCGGTTTCGACTCAAATAGAGTTAAGAATTTATTCGATCGTTATGGATCCAGAGCATCACAAGTTGCAAGCTTCATTTACGGCGAAAACAATGGAAATGATTCTTGTCTGGAAAACCATTCTGGTTATTCTCGTGGAGAAATAGTTTTTCTGACAAGATGCGAACATGTTTTGCATTTGGAAGACTTAATATTGAGGCGTACACTTATAGCAATGTTGGGTGAAATCAGTCTTGGATTAATTAACGAACTTTCGCATGTAGTAGGAGATGAATTAGGGTGGTCAGAAAGTACGCGTAAAGATGAGATCAATGGTGTTAAAAGTATTTTGGTCCATAAACATGGCGTAAAGTTGTCGTGAAAATACCCTTATATTAATGAGCTTGTTTGTTGCTATTGTGCTAGTATTAATCGCTTTACCATATTGGATCAGATAGTTTAGAAGTTCTATATGGAATGGGAGATGATTGTATGGATAGCTCGAATTCTAATTCTCGAGAGATAACTCTGAGTCGCACACTTGGTCTTATGGACATTACCATGATTGGTATTGGAGCCATGATTGGTGCCGGGATTTTTGTATTAATTGGAATAGCGGCTGGTTATGCGGGCCCTTCATTGCCCATTGCATTTCTCTTAAATGGCATTGTAACAACATTTACAGCCTTGTCATATGCTGAATTAGGGTCATCAATTCCCGCAGCTGGGGGAGGATTCTTATGGGTTAAGGAGGGTTTAGGCGACACTCAAGGATTCTTGGCAGGTTGGATGAATTGGTTTGCCTACATTGTTGCATGTGCTTTATATGGATTGGGTTTTGGTAGATTGGCAACTGAACTGTGGATAATAACAGGTGTACCACTTCCTTTGTCTGAACATCAACTGTCTTTAGTGTTTATGATTATAGTTGTTGGTCTCTTTGCCTATATTAACTCGCGTGGCGCAAGTGAAGCTGGATTAGCTGGTAGTATAGTTACAATCGCCAAAGTAGTAATCCTCTCCGTTTTTATTGGCTTTGGTTTGTATGCAATGCTTAATAATCCGAGTTGGTCTGACAATTTTTCAGCAGGTATGCTTCCTAATGGGATTGGTGGTGTGTTCGTAGCTATGGGTATGACATTTATTGCATTCGAGGGTTATGAAATTATTGCTCAAAGTGGCGAAGAGGTAAAAAATCCGGCGCACAATATACCGCGTGCAATTTTTTATTCAATAGGTGCCGTGGTTATCATCTATATTTTGATAGGTTTTGTAGTAATTGGAGCGGTAACCCCACCTCCCGGCTCTGCAGTCTGGCAATATCTAGCACAAGCCAAAGAGGTGGCTATAGTGCGCGCTGCAGAGCAATTTATACCAATGGGGGGAATGCTGATTTTGATTAGTGGTCTTGCTTCAACAATGTCTGCATTAAATGCGACCATTTACTCATCCTCAAGAGTATCTTTTGCTATGGGTAGGGAGAGGAATTTGCCATCGGCTTTTGCATTTATTCATCCTCGAATGCATACTCCATATTGGGCAATATTTTTATCTTCTATACTAGTTGTAGTAATGGGATTTACTTTGCCTATAGATCAGGTAGCTGCTGCTGCTAACGTAATGTTTTTACTGTTGTTTACTCAGGTGAACATTGCAGTTATGACTTTACGACGTCGTCGCCCAGATTTGGAGCGAGGATTTAAAGTACCCTTATTTCCGTGGCCAGCTGTGATTGGTATTATTAGCAATCTAGCTATGGCCATATTTCTAGCATTTAAATTGGGTCAGGTAGGATTGTTAAGTGTTGCTTGGATAGGTGTTGGACTACTATTGTATTGGGGATACTTTAGCAAGAAAGAAGAGGAAGAGCGACCTAATGATGTTTTGCATGAGGAGGCGTTAACTTCAGTAGATTATTCTGTACTTCTCCCGGTGTCTGATTTAAATCAAGCACAGATACTAGGTAGATTAGGTAGTATATTGGCTAAGGAACATGATGGAGAAGTGCTGGCTTTACATGTTGTCAAAGTCCCTAGACAACTTCAATTGAATGATGGCAGGTTATTTTTGCGTGAGCGCCGACCCTATATTGATAAAGTAATTGAGCAAGCCAGAGTGCTAGATGTACCTGTTCATTCTATGATAAGACTAGGACGCTCTATATCTGATGCAATCCTGAAAACTGTGCATGAGAACAAAAGCGATGTAGCACTATTTGGATGGCCGGGATCTACTGGTTCGCGTGATCAGATGTTCGGTTCTGTAATTGATCGTATTGCTTCTAATCCTCCAACTGACATTGCGATTTTACGGCATCGTCCTTATGAAAAATTACAATCCATTCTGGTTCCAGTAGCAGGTGGCCCCAATGGTAGATTGGCTGTTAGTTTAGCTATTGCATTGGCTCGCAACACACCAGAGTCCACGAAAATTGTCTTGTTACATATATCTTTATCCAACATAAACGCTAAGGATGCTGAGGCCCGTGCTCAGAATGCTTTTCGAAGGTCTACGGAAGGTCGTAGGTATGAAACTATTGAAAAACGCATCATATCGTCCGATAGTCCATCAGCAGGTATTTTGGAAGCTGCTGCGGATTGCGATATGATTGTGATTGGGGCTACAAGAGAGCGTTTGTTCCGTAATATCCTTGTGGGTAATGTGTCTGAGCAAATTGCAGATAAAGCCCATTGTCCGGTATTGATTGTTAAACGGCGTAGTACGATGGTTGCTTCTATGCTGAGGGAAACAGTACTTTCCTAATACTTGAGACTGATATACTAAAACATTGATGTATGCTGAATCGGGCTTTGCAATATTATCCATATGCAAACTGAATTGATAACCACCGAATTAATTATTGCGGCGTTGTTGTTGATTGCTGCCTTAGTTTCATGGTTCACAAAACTT
>DDZT01000047.1 GCA_002346435.1 Anaerolineales bacterium UBA3001 | reverse complement strand
TAATTATAAGTTGTTCAACCTGACAATTCAGAGTGTGAGCTGCTATCTTTAGTAATTTTTTACGGATTTTTTGAGCTGCATAGTAAACCGCACTTCCCGCCATCACGGTAGCTCGGCTAGCAAAGCTACCTACTCCATAAGGTATAAGGTCAGTGTCGCCATGTAATACTTGAATTGAGTCAGGTGATACTGTAAGTACAGATGATGCTATTTGTGCCAATGTTGTCTCAAGGCCTTGCCCAACATTGGCAGCTCCGGTGCTTACTGTTATGGCTCCAGTTTGATCAATCTCTATTCGTGCTCCTTCGAAAGGGCCAAGGCCCGTTTTTTCTACAAAGCACGCAATTCCATACCCAACCTTCTTGTTGGACAAGTTTTCATGGTTAACATGACGATTTTCTTCATATTTGGATAAGCGGACTACTTCCTGTAATGCAAAAGGATAATCACCGCTATCATAAACAATATCCTCACCCAACGATTCGGTGCCAACCTCATAAGGCATATCCTCAGGTTGTATGAGATTCATTGATCGTATTTTGACAGGATCTATCATGAGTTCCGACGCTGCAAGATCTAATAATCGCTCTCGACTACTGTTACATTCATAGCGTCCCGGAGCTCTATATGTTCCAGCAGGTGTCTTGTTGGTCAGTACTGAACGAACCTCACACCGATAATTAGGGATGTGATAGGGACCGGGAAATATTGCTGCGCTTAGTTCGGGTACAATTATCCCGTGTGTACGAATATAACCTCCTTGATCGTTCGACAAAAGAACTTTTATTCCCAAGATGGTGCCATCTTTTTTGAGTGCCATTTCCATCTCGTAAATTTGTTCTCGGGAATGATTACAGGCCATCAGATTTTCTAGACGATCCTCTATCCATTTGACCGGGCGTTTAAGCATAAGAGCTGCGTATGGAATCAGATAGTCCTCAGGATAGAATTCACCGCGTACCCCGAACCCTCCTCCCACATCAGGTTCTATCATTTCAATTGTGTGCTCTTCCATGTCCAACATGTGTGCAAGTACACCACGATTAAAATGAGTTACTTTGGTAGGACCCCACACTTTTAGTTTTTCCTGGGTTGTATCATAGTTGGCTATCAAGCCACGCGTTTCGAGTGGTACGCCGCTATGTCGCCCAGAGGTAAATCGGAGTTTAGTGATATGCTCGGCCTTTTTAAACGCTGCAACCACATCTCCTTTTTGTTGTACGAAGTTGGATGCTACATTGTCTTTTGCGTCATGGTGTAAGGGAAAACTCACCTTGTCTTCGGCATCTATATTGACTGGTAATGGGTCATACTGGACAACAATATTGTCTAAGACATCTTCAGCTTGGTAGCGGTTGTGAGCTATTATCAAAGCGACAGGGTCACCTACATATCGCACTCGTTTGTTTGCTAACGGGTACTGTAGAAATGGCTCAAGTGATCCGTAGGGATTTAGTCTTATTGGTATTGGTTTTACGGAATGCAAATCTGCAAATGTCAATATGGTAACTACACCAACTTGTTCAAGCGCGAAATCAACATCTATATTTGTGATTATGGCATGAGCATAAGGACTGCGAAGCACAGCGGCATGTAGCATGTCAGGCAATTGCAAGTCATCTATATAATGACCTTGACCTTGCAGAAAACGCTTGTCTTCTAATCGCTTTATAGACTCTCCAATGCCTTTGGAATGTTCAGTTTTCATATAGTTGTGTTGGCCTAAACAACTTACCATGCTTGTACAAAATCATGATTTTGTCACATTTTTCAATCTAAATATGCGCTCCGGTGTTAGCGGCAACTGTATATCTTGAGCTGATATTTCTAGTGCATCTAGTATAGCGTTGGTGATTGTAGCTGGTGCTCCTATAGTTCCACTTTCTCCTACTCCTTTGAAGCCTCCTACACTCCACGGAGAAGGAGTTTCCATGCTGACTATTTTTATGACAGGTGTTTCATATATTCCTGGCACAAGATAATCCATTAGTGATCCGCTTAGCAATTGTCCTTCACTATCGTACGATAACTCCTCCAATAATGCTATTCCTATACCTTGTGTTACTCCTCCTCGTACCTGTCCCTCTACAATAGCTTGATTGACCTTGGTGCCACAATCTTCAGCTACAACATAGTCTTTGATCTTCACCTCATACGTGTTTTTGTCTATTTCTACTAATGCCATATGTACTGCGGATGAACTGACAGCGGGAGGCGGGTTGTATGATACATGCACCGAGAGTCCTGGTTCAACACTAGGTGGTAGTTCCTGAAACGGAGTATATGCTAGATCAGCTAAGTCTTTTAGACTAAGATGTTCTGAGCTTTGATTTGGGTTGGATATTCTTCCATCAACATACTGCAGATCCTTGTTATCGATTTGCCAGTAAGCCGCTGCTATTCTAACGAGTTTGTCTTGTAACATTTCAGTGGCTTTTAACAGAGCTCCACCGCCACTTACTAGACTTCGACTGGCAAATGTTCCAGATCCGTAAGGGGTAGTAGCTGTATCGCCTAGGTGAACTTTAATGTCATCAAGTGGGGCACCCAATGCGCTAGAGATCAGTTGGGCAAAGGTTGTTTTTTGACCTTGTCCCTGAGATGGCGTACTAATAAATGCTTCTAGGTGGCCATGGCGATCTACTTGCAGTCTAGCTGCATCAAAAGCAGGTACATTGACCATTCCTCTTTTGCGATAGGTATCGCGCCCCATGCCAGTCATTTCGATGAAGCATGACATACCTATACCTAGCAACCTACCTTCATTACGGGCTTCAGATTGAAGATTTCGCCAAGCTGAATAGTCTGATTCTTCGAGTGCTAGATCTAGTAATGCGGGGTAGTCACCGCTATCATAGATTGGTCCTGCAGGGCTTTTGAATGGAAAGTCTGTGGGTTGGGCCAAGTTTTTCTTACGCAAGAGAGCAGGGTCCATTCCTATCTTTTGAGACAACTTATCTAGCAGTCCTTCCATCACCATAGGCCCCAACACAAATCCGACTCCCCGGTATGCTCCCATTGGACACTTGTTAGTAGAAACAGCATAACCTTCGTAGGAGTAGTACTCAAAGTCATAAGGACCTGCGAGTGCGCTACCTATAGTAAATGGCTCTAGACCTGCGGTGAGAGGAAATGAGTTGTAGGCGCCTACATCACATATTGCTTTGGCTCTCATTCCAACTATAGTTCCGTCAATATTGGCAGATAACTCTGCTTCAACTAACACATCTCGAGCATGAAAACTGGCCTTGATATTTTCCATGCGATCCTGCGTCCATTTAATAGGGCGATGTAATAATCGTGCTAAATGAGATACGATTATTTCTTCCGGTAAAGCTTGCATTTTAGTCCCAAACCCACCACCAACATCTGGTGCAATCACTCTGATTTGGTGTGCTGATATTCCAAGCGAATCACATAATGCATCACGTAGCACATGGGGAATCTGGGTTGATGACCAAACGACTAGCTCATCTGTGTTCGCTCTATAGTCTGCAATTACGCCACAGTTTTCAATTGGTATTCCTGTCACTCGTGGATGCCGGAAGTTAGCTCTGACTTTTATGTCACCCTTCTTAAATGCAGCGTCGTCCTTATCGATCCCAGACTGTGTTTCTAGCAAGATATTGCTATTGAGGTTGTCATGTACACGAGTAGAGTCTGCTAGTATACCGGTTGCTGCTGAGTCTATCACTGGTAGTGGTTCATACTCAACAATAACATGCTCGGCAGCATCTTCTGCAATGTACCGATCTGAAGCCACAACAACTGCAACTGCTTCGCCCACGTAACGTACTTTGTCCCAGGCAATAGCATGCCAGTTGGTGGATTGAAAACCAGAATTTTTAAGTAGTGGTCTTATCGGCTGGATGTCCGCATGTATATTCAGGCCGCTTAACACAGCAACAACCCCAGGCTGTCTTTTGGCTACTTCGGTATCTACATTATTGATGCGTGCATGTGCATAAGGACTACGTACGAATGCCACATGGAGCATATTGGAGAATTGAATGTCATCTATATAACGGCCTTCTCCACGCAGTAGAGGTAGTTGTTCGTTACAGAGCACCGAAGTTGTCATATTGTTTTCGTGCACTACTTATAGTTGTTAGTCTTATGTTCTTCTCTTCGACGGTTATGTGTCCATAATTGCTTTGCGTTGTCCACCATCGATTTCTATCATCGTACCATTTATGAAGTGGGCTCGATCAGATGCCATGAACGTGGCTAAATCCGCAACTTCTTCAGTTGTACAAATGCGGCCCAATGGGATACTTGCTTTAGACAGGCGATCGGCCTCTTCTTTAGATATATTGCGATCGCGAGCCATTGCCTCTAGTAACCCATCCCATCTTTCTGTTTCTACTGGACCAGGATTTATTGCTACAAAAGTTATGTTGTCTTTTCCGTATTGTCCAGCTAATGATAAGGTGAAGTTCTGCCCTGCCGCGTTGGCAGCACCGGGCGTGATTTCCCAATAAGAAAATTTGACCCCATCATTTCCTATAATGTTGACTACTCTGCCACCACCTTGCTTTCGCATGTGGGGTATGATTTCTTTGCAGCAACGTACATAGCCCATAAATTTGAGCTGGAGCGATTGCGCCCAATCCTCTTCGGTTAAGGTCTCTAGAATACCTCCTGGAGAACTACCAGCATTGTTGACCAGAACATCAATGCGTCCAAAATGAGAGATCACATTTTCTGTCATAAGTTTTACGTCTGTAGGTTGAGTTAGATCAGCAGTTACTGGCAAAACCTCATTTCCCGTCTCGTTTTGAATAAGAGAAGCTGTCTTCTTAAGAAGGTCTTCTCCTCGTGCACAAATTGCTACTTTGCACCCTTCTTTAGATAGACTTAGACTTATAGCTTTGCCAATTCCTTTGCTTCCGCCAGTGACTAGTACGACTTTATCTTGTAATTTTAGATCCATGACAGGCTCCTTATTGTTGATCGGTTGGTTGGGGGGATTCTAATAGCTCCACTATTGTGCCTCCTAGTGAAATGCCGTCCAGAAATACAATCCGTTTACCACGAGCACCTTCTGTGGGACCGAGAAGCACTCGGACCCCATTCCTGACAGCATTAGCTACTGCTGCGTCTAAATCTTCAACTTCAAATGCTATATGATGGACTCCTTCACCATTGTCTTTTAAAAAATCCGCATTTAATCCTTCCGAGGTGGTAGGCTCAAGAAACTCAATGTCGATTGAGCCAACTGGAACAAACCCAATATTTAGTATTTCCTTGTAGTTTTCCACTTCCTCTAATGGAAGTCCAATAGCGTTTTCAAATGCGGCTGCCGTCTTGTGTAGATTTTTGACAACAATTCCTATATGGTCAATCCTTAGTTTGCTCATTAGTCAGTAATAGCCAGTACTCGAGCGGGTGCCCCATCACCTTTTTCTATTTTCATTGGTAAAGCAATCATAGTGAATTCTGCGCTACCAATTTGATCGATATTAATTAGGTTTTCAATTAGTGGTATGCCTGCGGCTAATAATATCTGGTGACAAGGATAAGGATAGTGTCCGTCTACAGAAAAGTCCATTGCTAGCGCTACAACCCCTGTACTCACCAACCAATGAGCAGTTTCCTCAGATAGATACATGTTACCTTTATATAGGTCAGGCCCTGTCCATCTGCTTGCTGCCCAGTCGGCGTACATCAGCATACGGTTGTTACGTAATTTATCTTCGTTAGGCAGGCCTCCGGCTTTTAGGTCGTCTATTGTAAGTGGATGTCCTGGTTTAGCAATCTGACGTAGATCGCACACATAAGTTTTTCCGTAAAATATACCTAGATCCATCTGATCAATAGTGGTTCCATCTGAGTAAAAATGCTGTGGCGAATCGATGTGAGTACTAGTGTGGATACTGAATACAATCTTGGTATTGGATCTCCCATCAGCTTTATGGGTTGTAATGGGCTCCATAGAAATGTTTGGATGCCCTTCAAGAGCTGTCACTGATGGACTAAATGGCATCGTTAAATCGATTATATTAATGAGTCACCTCCATTTTATTATTCTAATTGCAGTTTGCCGTTGCTGATAATACATTTCCCATCTAGTTCAACGGTAGGATTGAGCACCATGCCGTCAAGATGGATATTGCTAGTTATATTACCGCCCAGAACATGATTATCACCAATTGCGATATGAACAGAACCTTCTAGTTTTTTGTCTTCAGCGAGATTGCCAATAAGACGGGCTTTAGGATTAGTGCCAATTGCAAATTCTGCTATATTGTTTGCATCTTTGTCAGACTGATCAATCATCTGTTTCAACATTTGTGCTGACTGGCCACCTTCTATTGATGCTACTCGTCCTTTGACGACTGTTAAATGAATAGGTTCGTCAAGCAGACCTAGTCCATCCATAGAATGTTCGATTACCAGATTTCCTTCCGTTGTTTCCTCTGCTGGACTAATGGCTGTTTCTCCATCTGGCATAGCAGCAAATGTGCCAGGACCTTTTACAATGCCATCCAATATGTGCGGAGTCCGATTGTCGATACTCATTACCAGATCTGTGCCAGCATCGGTGCTGATATGAGCTTGTTTGGCTTGTCCCATAAACTCTGCTACTTTCTGGCAAGTGATAGCAATATCTTTGTAGTTTGCGTTGATAGCTCCATAAAGCATTAGGTCTTTTGTGATTCCTCTCAGCACTAATATTCTGCTGCCAGCTTGCATAGCATCTCTGGTAGCATCAGTGTGTGTCATGGCATGCGTCACTACTTGAAAAACCACATCAGATTTCATCATGGCGCCACTGATAATATTTGATACCTCGCTACCATGTTGTTGGCGAGGAGCCATTACCACCAGTATAGGGTCACTGTTATATTCATTTGCTACATCTCTAAAAACATTTGCCAATGGCAATCGTTCAGTATCGGTAACGACACAAACACTTTCACCATTTTGAAGATGCATACTTTCCGACATTAGTCTGTTTACTACTTCATAAAGTTTTGGATCATTCATTGTGGTTATTTTACATCCTTATTGTTGAGTTGCTCATAACAGATTGTGGAATTGACAATTTGCTTGTGCGCTAATCACGAGCATATTGCCTTAGTTGTTTTTTGCCTCTGTCAACTATTTTGTGTGCCCGTTTCTCAGCTTCATACAAGATTTGTTCTTCGTCAAGAGTCTTTAGTTCTCGATTCCACATCAACCAATTTCCATTCACCATAACATCGCAAACATCGCTACCTTTTACACAATGAACAATGTTGGCGACAATATTGTGGACTGGTCTGAGGTGTGGAGCATTCATATCTAGTAATATTAAATCAGCTGGAGCACCAACTTTTAGCATACCATGGTCTGACATTCCTACTGCTTTTGCGCCAGCTTGAGTAGCCATACGTAACGCAGTATCTCCTGACACCATAGCTGGGTCAACCGTCTGATATTTGTGAATAAGGGCAGTTTGTCTAATAACAGCGAACATATCCATATCCGCATTAGACCCAGGTCCATCTGTCCCTAAAGAGATTTGCACACCAGCATCAACACACTTTTGTATAGAAGGAAAAGGCATAGCTAGTTTCATGTAGGTAATGGGACAGTGAGGAACTATGACATTCTTGTTCACAAGTATTTCAATGTCTTTATCGTCCACATGTAGTGTGTGCGCTGCAATAGTGACGTCTGGCAAATCGAAAACACCAAGTTTATCCAGGTGCTGGACTGGACTCAAGTTGTATCGTGCAATGGACTGATCTACTTGTGCCTTTGTTTCTGCAACATGTAGATGAATGCCCTTTCCTAGCTCATGGGCAAGTTCCACGGTTTTACGAAGAAAATCATCCGGGCATAAATATGGTGAATGTGGTCCGATATATGTTTTGATTTGACCTTTTGAAGTTTCATCAAGTTCTTTTATCCAATCTATAGTTTCATCAAGTCCTGATCCCACTTCAGTATCTTCCCCCATGCCAAATACAGTCCATGTTAGAGCTGCCTTAAGACCGCTTTCTTGCACCGCGTCAGCTACACGATGCATATAAAAATATTTGTCATTATAGGCAACCGTACCTGAGCGAATCATTTCAGCTGCAGCTAGAGCGGCAGCCCAATAAACATCATCGGGTGTAATCCCACTTTCAGCAACCCAGATGGCTTCGAGCCACTCAACAAATGGAAGATCCTCGGCCCATCCTCTCACCATATTCATTGGGCTGTGGCAATGGGAATTTACTAGTCCGGGCATAGCTACTTTATTTGTGCAATCGACTGCAGTGCTACCGAATTGATCATTTTCGGAATTGCCTATTTCCGTTATGATGCCATTTTCGACTACTAATGTAACGTTTTTGTGAATAGTCCCTTTTTCATCAAGTGTTATTACATCAATATTGCTAAGAGATGTTCTATTAGTCATAAGTATGAACCTAACATCTGTATTATTGTTTAGCTGCTTCTAGATTTTTGCAGTCAATGAGATAACTCTCTGAAATAGCAGCATACATTGCAACTGTGTTGGTGAGACTGTCGATTTCAATCCATTCATTAGCTGCATGTGCATTACCACCTGTTGGTCCAAAACCACACAAAGTGGGAATACCCGAGTTGATTAGCATATAACCTTCATTGGCAGGACCAGCTCCAACAGCCTCCCATTTTCTGTCAGTTGCTCTTTGTGCTACATCAATAGCTATAGATACTAAGGGATGATTATCTTCTAAAGCTACTGCTGGTAAACTGTTTTTTACTATCAGTTCCGCCTTTAGTCCGGGCCGTATTTTCATTTCATGATCCACCAACAATTTTATTTGCTCAAGAACAATGTTGGGATCCTGACCTGGCAACAATCTGATATCTACAATTGCTGCAGCATTGGCTGGTACCACACTCTCAAACTCACCACCTTTGAATATAGTTCCTGGAGTTACAACATTGCGCAGATTGCCAAATGCTGGATGAGGTGGTGCATCGATAGTTGTAGCTTCAAGTTTGAGCAAAATAGATGCCAATCCAGTGACTGCATTCGTACCTTCTATGCCATCATTCCATTCTTGGCCACCGGTATGTACTGATTTACCAGTTGTTGCTATCTCCAATCTCAGTAGACCGCGGTGTCCAATACAGACCACATCGCTAGCATACGTATATATAGCTCCTTTAGCTTGAATCAGGTTATTGTCCAAAAGATGCCTTACACCAATATTGCTCGTGGCACCAGATTCTTCATCAGAAACCGCAGCCAAAGTTATCTTAATATTCTTATTGTCAATAAGACGCAAATCTTTCATCATGGAAATAGCGTATAGGGCACAGGCTGCTCCAGCTTTGTTGTCAGCTGTACCACGACCGTAAATTCGACCGTCGCGCTTGGTAGGTTTGAATGGAGGAGATGACCAGGCTTCCTCTGTTCCGGCAGCTACAGTGTCCATGTGAGCAACGAACAGGAATTCAAATGGCCCTTCACCATGACTTATCAAAACGTTGGGCCTGTTCTTATCTAAAGCTTCTACTTGTGATTGGAGATTAAGTTTATGTGCTTCTTCTGCTATACGATTCGCAATGTCTTTCTCGCTGTTCGATCCATTGACGGATTTTAAAGAAACCAGTTCGTCCAGAAAACTTACTATATTATCTTCTAGGGATTGGGCAGATGATTGCAGCTTTTTAAGCGGTGTTAGCATTTTTCAAGAAAGCGCTCTTTCTACTATCTGCAACAATTTCTCTGTAGATATCTCAGTCACCAAATTTGCGTTTGGTGTTTTGCCACTAAAACCCATCCAATCCACCATTGATTGGCCGCGAGACAGTCCAGATGTAGTTTCAACTGTGACGTATCGCTGTTCAGATCTTGTAATGACATCTGATTCAAGAACTACTGCTATTGCTATTGGATCTGGAGCATAAAATATCCTTTCTCCAGCAGAACCTTCTACGCTGTAGCCTTCCTCTTTGCTTACTACAAAGCTTTCTATGCTGGCCAGAGTTTTTCTTGAAATTTTTTCAAAAAATTTAGCTCGCTTTGAATCTATAGCAAACAATCTGCTGAGATTATTTGCATCAATTGGGTGAGCTAGACTTATCTCCCAGTCAACAATTGTAGCCATCGGCCATCTAGATAGCACCATTCTAGCTGCTTCGGGATCACGATAGAAGTTGTATTCTGCAGTGTAATTGCTAGTGTTGCCTTGGGCTCTTATGGCACCACCCATTATGGTTAAGCTACGATATTTTTCTGGTAAGCTAGGGTCAAGCATTAGTGCTACAGCTATGTTTGTTAATGGACCTAATGCTACAAGGTCTAGTGCCCCTGCATATTTGTCCCCATATGAGCATATGGCTTCAGCTGCGTGACCATTTGCAGGCTCAATCGATGCTGGTGGAATATCAGCGTCACCAATGCAGTCACCAAGACCATCGTTGCCGTGAAACCCAGCTGCGTCTTCAACTGGATTATCTAGCAGTGAATCACCACAACCCACGTATATTGGTGCATCTATATCTAATATCTCAACCAATTTGCATGCATTTTCAGTGGTGTGTTCTAGATCTACGTTGCCAGCAACAGTAGTAATAGCTTTTATTTCTGTGTCGGGATGTGCGCTGGCCATCATAATGGCTAGAGCATCGTCGACACCAGGATCTGTATCTATTAGTAAGGTTTTCATTAGGTTTCTCCTGTACTAGGTGTCATCTCGATCATAGTTCTTTCTTGTGCACTAGAGATGTTAACCGAACAATTCGAATATCTGGTCTGTTTCGCGCTTGTTTTTATCTTGACTGTTTATGGAAGCAAGGTATGCAATTAGTTCCTTTGTGCCTGGTAGCTTGGTGCCAGCACCCCATACTGTGGTGGCGAGTGCGCCAAGTACATTAGCAAGCATACCGGTTGCTCTAATATCTATTTTGGATAGCCACCCCAAAATTATCCCAGCTGTGAATGTGTCGCCCGCCCCAGTTGTATCAATGGTTTTTACCTTATACGATGGTAGCGTTATACATTCGTCTGAATTAGCCAAGACACATCCTTTACCACCCAATTTTACCGCTACTAGTTCTGGTCCCTGGGATAGGATTTTCTGAGCTATAGTGTGAGGATCACTGTGGTCAACCAAATAACAGGCCTCTTCATATCCTAAAATACATATATTGAGCTTAGGTATTACTGCACGGATATCTGAGGTGCTGTCAAACACTGGTCTAATGCTAGTGTCCATACTTATAGGAATATCATTTGATTGCGCAATATCTATAGCATTCAGCAATGTAGGTCTATTCGAAGAGCGAGTTAAAGGGTGCCCGGTAACCTGTAGCATATCTGTGTTAGATATTATGTGAAGTGGGAATTGATGAGTGTTGTCCCAAATGTTGGCGCCCCATGCATTGAAAAAAGTTCGTTCTCCTCCTTTGCTTACTACAGCAAAATTAAGCCCTGTTTTTACTCCTGGTAGTACGGATACTCCTGATATGTCTACTCCGGTTTGCCTAAAAGCTTCAGCTGCTAAATTTCCCCAGTTGTCGTCTCCAATACAACCTATGAGCTTAGCATTTACGCCGAGCTTAGATAGTGCGATTGCAGTATTGCCTACAACCCCACCAGTTTCAACACTATATGAGGGGGCCCCGGCATCATCTCCCTCTTGAGGATATTTATCTATAGGCATCGTGACATCTACATTTATAGGCCCTAGTAGACACACACTTGCTGGTAAGCGAAGTTTGGGTGTCATGTACTAGTATTACCTCTTGCAGCCTCACAGAAATTGGCAATGCGAACCATGTCTTTACGTACTTTATCCCCTTCAATATTGGTAGATGTGTTGCTATCTACTCCCCATGGCTGTACTGTCTGTATTGCCTCGAGTACATTCTCACTAGAGAGTCCACCAGCCAATATCACAGGACATTTGACCTTTTCGACTATTTTCTTGCTGATATTCCAATCGTGTGTTTTTCCAGTAGCGCCTACTCCAGGCAACCCATAAACTTTTGTGTCCAGCAAGAGATAGTCGCATGTAGTGGAGAATGCTTCAGCAAGGTCGATACTATTGTTACCTTCGACTGGCAGTGCCTTCATTAATTGTGGCTGTGAGCCTAGCCTGATCCGTAAATCTCTCATGGCTTGTACATCCAAATCAAAAGGATCAGTTGATATATGTACTATGTCGGGTCTCACTAATTGTGCCATTGTCACAATTTCTTCAATGTCAGTAGACATAGTTAGTGCAACAGAAGTGCTAATTCCGCTTACGGCATTTACAATGCTAGCAGATTTTTCCAGACTAAGTTCACCGTACACTTTGCCGTAATCTCCAGCTACGAATCCAATTTGATCCACACCTAGATTTGCAGCGGTAATTGCATCCTTAGCGTTTGAGAAAGCATAAATTTGAATAATCATGAATAATTGTATTGTCAGTATTTACTTATGTATTATACTTGTGCTCCAGAATTTGCTTCTCGATTGTTATCTGAAATTGTTCTCTTACCAACATCAAATTTAAGTTTGTGTGTGAGTGAAAAGTTGGAGTAGAGATAATCATCACGTTATAAGTACAACAATTGCGCGAACGTTCGTTGGCGGATATCTTACTAACCCAATCGGATAGTTATCACAGTCAATAGTTGTACAAAGGAGTATTACATTGAGCACGAAGATTATAATGGATGTTGACACAGGTACAGATGATGCGGTAGCCATTATGACTGCAGCATTATCTCCTGACATTGATCTGTTAGGTATCACTACAGTTAATGGCAACTGTCCAGTA
>DDZT01000081.1 GCA_002346435.1 Anaerolineales bacterium UBA3001 | reverse complement strand
GACCCAGGTGGCGACCCAGGTGGTGATCCAGGTGGCGGTCCTGGCGGCGATCCTGGCGGCGGTCCTGGCGGCGGTCCCGGCGGCGATCCTGGCGGCGGTCCTGGTTAATCATCTTGACAATTACCAAGTTGTGGTAATTGCTAACGCAGCATCAAGGTAAAATTGTTTGTACTGCACGCATGTATGGTTCGTGTTCTTAAGTTGTGCATTGACTCAAAAAAAACCAAGAAAATACTATATAGATTTTGATACGAATTTTCTATCTGGAATTGCCACTATGCATCTGTGCCTTTTCTTCTATTTATATTTGGTACCATATAGAATGTCAACAAATATGAAAACAAACGTTTTGTAAATTAGCGAATGTGTCCTATATACTAAGCACTATTTGTTTTGATGAATACTTTGCATGCAAAATATTGGTTTGGTAGAGTAGACAGTAGACCTTTAAGCGTATTTCGTATATTTTTTGCTGGCCTATTGTTGAAGAATGCTATCTATAGCATACCGTTAGCTACAGCATTCTACAGTGATGCCGGTTATGTGCCTCGCTCAGCTTTGTGGGATGGATTAGCGCGCACAGATCGGTTTTCCATTATGGATGCTATGCCATATAGTTGGATGGCCATTGTTTTTTTTAGTATCTGGGCAGGAGTTGCTTTAAGCTTGCTGGTAGGAAATCGCACAAAATTAATGGCAATTGTGAATTTTGTGATCGTCTTGTCGGTACATGAACGTAATGTTTATGTACTTAACGGTGCTGACACGGTAATAAGGGCGCTTAGTTTCTGGATGCTTTTTTTGCCGTTGGGTGATTACTATTCTGTAGATGCTTTGCGCAAAAGACTTTCTTTATATAGAGGTTCACGCAATATAAAAGACCTGCGAGCAAAGGACAATGTGGCTACCACATTTGCATTTCCACTACGTATATTACAGTTGCAAATTGCCATAATCTATTTGTTCTCATTTATAGAAAAACTTCCTGGAGATGCATGGAGGACGGGAGATGCGATATATTATACTTTGCAGCTTAAATCACTCACCTTGCCCATAGGAGATATTTTCTTGGATATTAGCCCACTGTGGTTAATGAATGGGTTGTCATATTTCACTCTTTTCGTAGAAGTCACATTCATAATTTTAGTGTTTTTTCCATTTGGCCAACCTGTTTATAAGGTATTGGCCTTGGCAATGGGCATGTTCTTGCATTTGGGTATAGCACTTACTATGTCAATAAGGGATTTTTCTTTGGTAATGATCATTAGTTACATAGTATTTTTTGATTCGAGCTGGATTACTGCAATTGGTCAAAAGATACGCTTGAACTTGGGGAAATCGTGTTTGGTTCTGCCATCCATGAATAGTCCAATGTGGCTGCTCATTGCTTGTACTAGAGAGAGTGATGTTGATATTGATTACAATAGTTCTTCCAATGATATCGAATATGATACTTGGGCAGTTTCTTCTGAAGATGGTGGATTTTATACTGGACTTTCGGCATGGAATCGACTTGCCAGCTATTTTTCTGTCGGTAAGCTTGTCATATGGATTCTGAAATTTGATGCGGCACGTGTTCTAATATGGCGTTTAATGGGCAATTGGGTTAGAGGTATGTTGTTGCCATCTCCCGAATTGGAGAATAAGGAATTGACTAATAGCAGAAGCGGATATGATGTTTGGTATAGTGATATTAAGCAAGTCAATACATTTGCTTTGGTTAGCATTTTTATGGTAGCGACAATTTGGTACAACATAAATTATTCTTTTGATATTGATGAGCTTGATATTATTTTACCTATACCAGCACCGGTGGCTAATACAGTTAAGTTTGTAGGACTTTGGCAACGCTGGAATTTGTTTGCTCCGTATCCCCGGACAACAGATGGATGGATAGTAGCGCCGGGTAAATTTGAGGATAATACTACATTTGACCTTCGTACTGGCGATCCAGTAGTTGACGATATGCAACGTTGGTATTGGGGTCCCAATGTGCGTTGGAAGAAATACGAATCAAACATGTCTAGAAAGAACTATCATCCGCTCAAGTTTGCCTGGGGAGCTCGTTATTGTCGGTATTATAATGTTCAATTAGATATGGACAAAGGTAAGCGGCTGGCTACACTTGAATTACAATATCGCTATAGACGTTCACATGAACCTGGTAGTGAACTCAACCCTTATGAGACACGTGTATTGTGGAAACATTGGTGTTATCCTGAATACAAATATTAATCGGAAGTAGTTATTAGTTCTAATGAGTGTGAAATATTATGTATAAAACCATGCAAGGATTCTATCAAGTTAGGGATATTATTCTCTTTGATGGACAATGCCCACTATGCGTACGTTCGATGCGTTTACTATTGTTATTTGATTGGTTGGGGCGCTTCATTTGTCTGGATTTTCGTCAGGAACAGGTGAGTAAGCTCATCAGATGCGTGTCGGTTGAACAGCTTGAGGAGCAAATGGTGCTTATTACACCACTTGGCGATATAAAAATTGGGTTTGAGGCTTGGCGTTATATTGTTCTTAGACTGCCGTTGTTTTCCATTCCTGCCTGTTTGTTGTATTTGCCATTTGTGGCAAGTCTTGGTGATAGATTGTACAGGATGGTCGCGCGTAGCCGTTTAGGACTAGTACATTGTCCTCCAGGTCAATGTACTCACACTAGTATTACTGCAAGTGTTGAACTCGAACTTGATGAAACTTGGTTAGAGGGTATTAATATCGCTAATAGCAGGGTGGTAAACTGACAAACATATTGTTAGCAGTCCTCACAACTTTAGTTCAATCAATAATAGTACTATCAGATCCAGGCGGCTATCCTTTCCATTGCTTCTTGTATACGTGTTGCTGGTGTTCCTAGCGATATACGAAAATAACCTTCGCCACATTCTCCGAAAAAAGATCCAGGGGTGACTGATACTCCAATTTCCTCTAATATTGCTTGTGTAAATTTACTAGAGGGCACTTCGGTATGGATGCGTACCCATACATACATGGCTGCTTGTGGTTTGTGAGCCACTAGACCCGTCTTTGCCAACCCATCTAAAACAATATCTCGTCTTTCCTGGTAAATCGTGTTGCGTTCACTAAACCAGCTTTGATCGCCGGTCAAAGCTGCGACTCCAGCTGCTTGAATAGCTTGAAACTGACTAGAATCCACGTTGGTTTTCAACGTGTGTAATGCTGTAATTGCTGATTTAATTCCACATGCCATCCCTAGACGCCAACCAGCCATATTGTAAGTCTTGGATAGTGAATTGAACTCTACTGATATCTCTTGTGCTCCGGGTACTTGCAGCAAACTTGGTGCCTTATATCCGTCAAAAGTAATGTCCATATAAGGTGCATCGTGGCAGATCATTATTTGATGTGTGTGGGCGAACTCTACTAATTCAGCAAAGAATGTATCATTGACAGTGGCGCCAGTAGGATTATTTGGGTAATTTAGCCAAAGTAGTTTGGCTCTCCGCTTGGCATCCTCTGGAATGGCATCTAGATCTGGAAGAAAATGATTACTCTCTAGCATTGGCATAGTAACCACTTCGGCACCGGCAAATTTAGCTGCACTTGCATAGACGGCATATCCGGGGTCAGGTACTAATGCCACGTCATTAGGGTTTAGGTAAGCCATAGACAAATGAAAGATTCCTTCTTTCGATCCAATCAGTCCAACCACCTCTGATTTTGGGTCTAGATTTACGTCAAAACGATTAGAATAATAAGTGGATACTGCTTCTCGGAAGTCGGGCGTTCCTCCTAGTGGTGAATACCCATGCAGATTTTCTTCTGAGCTGGCTTGTTGTAGAGTGTCTACTATGAATGGTGCAGGCGGTAAATCGGGTGATCCTACATCCAACCTGATAATATCTTTCCCTTCCGCTTTAAGTTCTGCGATGCGTAAACCTAGCTTTGCGAAAAAATAGGGTTCTACTGTGTCCATGCGTTTGGCTAGTTGCATGATATGTTTCTCCTGTTGATATTAGTATCGGGTCATTCTGTTGGTAATATAAGCTTACCCCAGTCATAGGGTGACTTATGTGTGATTGTCCACACGCCATTTTGATCAGCAGTCTCTGATCCTAGACCCGTGGTATGAAACCAGGTTTTCCCTGGATGTAACGCTATTGAGTTGTTGTCTGCGTCAACTAGGAATGTCATGTCTGCACTATCCATGCGTACCCAGTTGACTGAGTAGGCTTGGCCATTACGCAAAATTAGAGCAGGACCTCCTCCCCATAATTGAATCTCGGTGGCAAACGCTGCGTGGATTCCATCTGCTGCGTAATCCTCAGGTACAGTAGAATCGACAACATGATTGGCGAAAAGCACTACAAGATTATCAGCTGTAATTTGAGCCTTGGTGTTGTAATCAAAATGTGGTTCAAGGTCCACTTCTGATATTTCTGTCCAGCGATAATATTTTCCATCATCAGGATTGTAGCGCCATTCAGAATGCGCCTCACGACTATAATCTACTCTTAAACGTACAGCATTTTGTCCCCCGTTTGGTATGGTCTCTTGGAAAGCTAACCCTTGTATTTTGGGGGTCATGTTGAGTTGCAGATCATCTAATGTTTGCCATACAGCACTTGTATCTACGAATACCGAGTTGGCGCTTTGACTTTCTCGACAAATGGGTGGACAACCAAAACTTGTTGAGTTGGTTATTACTGCTGGATACCAGGTTTTTTGACGTAGTCTTTCTAATGTACCATCTGACATGCCGGATGCTACTAGTGCTCCACTGAACATTTCAGTTAAAGTAGTATCAATAAGCCGTGCTGACCTAATTGAGCCAACTCGTGTAGTTTCTCCCACGTAGAATATTGCCGTAAATCGGGTAGTACCTCCTTCAGCATAGTGTTCCCATACCATATCGGCTGCTGCTAAACCAGATTGAGGTCTTACACTGCGCGGGTAATGCGATACCTTGATTGCTAATGGTCTACGCTCTAATTTGGTTGTATCTTCTACGTACAAGCCTGTTAAAGGATTAATACCCTTGGGATACTCATGTGGTCCGAATATTGGCTCTGTAGTGGCAGTCGGCAATAATGTAGCAGTAGGAGTTGCGGTGTCAGTCGCTGGGACTATGGTAGCAGCTATTGTATCTTTTGGTATTGGTGGCGGGAGTGTAGCATCAATTTCCGAGCTTTCGTCGGAAATTGATTTAGATGATGTTGTGGGAACAATTTGTGCTGCGCTTTCTGGATTTGGTGAGTCCGGTTCACGTCCACAGGATACCAA
>DDZT01000032.1:5932-13584 GCA_002346435.1 Anaerolineales bacterium UBA3001 | reverse complement strand
TACGATCTGGCGTAACTGATGAACCTGCCTGTCGGGCATGTTCGCCCAATAGGTTTCGTAGTTCGTGGTGCAGTATGTGTGTTCCGGTATGATTTCTTTTTATAGCTGTACGTTCGAGTTGGTTGACTGATACGTTGCAGTTAACACCTGCGTTAGGATAGCCTGTATGGACAGTTCCTAAATGGACTATCAGTCCAGCAATAGGACGGTACACATTTTCGATATTTATTTGCCAATTATTGTCAAGCGAATGTATTATTCCTCTGTCGCTGCATTGTCCACCAGATTCCATGTAGAACGGGGTGCTAGATAGTATGACGCCTATTGTTTGGCCTGACTGCACTTCTTCGAGGATTTGGCCATCCTCTGATACTATTGCTAGCAACTTGGTAGTTAATATGTCGGGTCCATAAGGTAAATGCTCTACTCCCTGTGAATCTAATTGTTTGTCATTCTGTAGGCTATTTAAAAGCTCTAGGAATATTTCTGAATTTGGGTTTGTTAGATTGTCAGTACTTGATATGGTTTTTGAAGCTTCGCGGTGAGCATTCATTGCTTGATTAAAATCTAATTGGTTTACATCAATCCCTTGCTTTTCACAGTAGTCTTTTGTAATTTCGACAGGTAGACCATATGTTGCATAGAGTTCAAAGGCTTCTGTGCCTGTGACTATCTTTCGGTTTTCAGACGTAGCTGTTGCTATAATGGAATCTAAATAAGATAGACCTGAGCTAATTGTCTTGTGGAAGCTAGTCTCTTCATCATGGATGGTGTTGTTAATTGTCCTACTGTGTTCTTCAAGCTCTGGATAAGCGTGTTTGTATGTCTTTATAACTGTTTCAGCTATAGTGGATAAGCAGGGCTCGTTTAGACCGATTTCTGCCGCAAATCTGGAAGCACGTCTAATAATCATTCTGCATACATAATTTCTGTTTGTGTTTCCTGGGAGTACTCCGTCACCTACTAGGAATGTGGCAGCTCTTACATGATCAGCAATGACACGGTAAGGAGTCAGATATGCATCTCTTTCATCATCACTATGTTTTGCTAATTTCTGAGTAGCAGTAATGGTAGGCCATAGCAAGTCAGTATGATAAGTGGAAGGAACGCCCTGTAGTACTGCCGCAAGTCGTTCTAAACCCATTCCAGTGTCGACATGTGCAGTCGGAAGGAAATCTAGTGTGTCTGCTGACACGCGGTTGTATTGAATAAATACAAGATTCCATAGTTCCACAAACCGATCGGTATCTAACATATCATTAGTAACAGCGGTTTTGCTAGGATTTAGGTCGACATGAATTTCTGAGCATGGCCCACAAGGTCCGGTTTCTGCCATTTCCCAAAAATTGTCATGTCGTCCTCTATAATAAAGGTGTGACTGCTTAAATCCAGGTTGGGCAATCCAGGATGATGCAGCTTCTTCATCGGTCTCAATAGTGCCGTGTTCATCTTTGAAGACAGTTACATACAGGCTGTCGGGAGGGATTTGCCATACTTCTGTTAGAAGTCTCCATGCCATTTCTATTGCTTCCGGTTTGTAATAGTCACCAAATGACCAGTTACCAAGCATTTCAAAGAATGTGTGGTGCGTTCCATCTCGACCTACGTCATCTAGGTCATTGTGTTTGCCGGCGACCCGCATACACTTTTGGGAATCAACTGCTCTTGTATAATTGCGTTTATCAGTACCTAGAAATACATCTTTGAATTGCACCATTCCTGAATTTGTGAATAGAAGTGATGGGTCCTTAGCAGGCACTAGTGAAGATGAAGGTACAACAGAATGCTGCTGTTCCTTGAAATAAGTGATAAAGTCCTGTCTAATCTCAGCACCAGTACGCATGATATAAACCTCGTGGAAAATCGGAAGGATTATACGACAACTATTTGAGAGTGACAACGTAAAGAGAGATTGCTATAATGCAGTAATTATGCAATTCTGGGTGATTTGAATGTCGATTGAAGAACAATTGGAGCTTCTGATGCAGGGCACTGAGTATGGTGATCCTAGTCTTGAACAGTCTATGCGATTAGAGTTGCGCCAGCTACTTTTGGAAGATAGACCCTTAAAAGTTTATTGCGGATATGATCCGACAGCAACGGACCTGCATCTTGGTCATACCATTACTATTCGCAAATTGCGACAATTTCAGGATTTGGGTCATGAAGTTACTTTTCTTATTGGTGACTACACGGCACTCATTGGGGATCCGTCAGACAAGAACAAAGCTAGACCTATCCTTTCAAAAGAAGAAGTTCGGCGTAATGCGCAAACATTTGCTGAACAGGCATTTAACATACTTGACAGTGAAAAAACTGTGGTCCGTTACAATAGTGAATGGCTTTCTGAAATTGGTTTTATTGATCTTATTAAGCTAGCACAACAGTTTACAGTACAGCAGTTTTTAGCGCGCAACAATTTTGCTTTACGAATGGCTGATAAAGAACCGATTTATTTGCATGAGACGTTTTACGCACTTATGCAAGGATATGATGCGGTAGCTATGAAGGCAGACGTACAGGTTGGAGGTACCGACCAATTATTTAATATAGTGGTGGCAGGAAGAAAATTGCAGCAGTCAATGGGATTACAACCACAAGTAGGTATTGTGCTGGGCATCCTACCTGGTACAGATGGAGAGAAGAGAATGTCTAAAACAATGGGTAATCACATACCAATTAGCTCAAGTCCGGAGGATATGTTTGGTAAGGTGATGAGCATACCAGATGACGCTATGGATGCTTATCGTAGATTGGCAACTAGGTACAGTCCAGAGCAGATTAATAGATATGACACACTGATGGAGTCTGGAGAGAAGCATCCTAAGGATGCAAAGATGGAGCTCGCCTCGGAGATTACAGAGATCTTTTGGGGTACGGAGCAATCAGAACATGCGAAATCGCACTTTGAGACTGTTTTTCAAGCTGGTGCACTGCCCGCAGATATAGATGACTACCATGTTTCTCGTGACAGTAGTTTAATTGATGTTTTGGTAGACTGTCAGTTTACTGAGAGTCGAAGTGCTGCCCGTCGGTTGATAGAGCAGGGTGCTGTGAAATTAGACAGCGTGAAAATACTGGATATAAATACTAAACTTGGCGAATCTGATAATGTCATTCTTCAAGTGGGAAAAAGGCGGATCATCAACTTAGTTATTGATGTCTAATATGCTGGCTAGAGTCTTTTACTGTAAAACCTTTGTGGTTTATAATCTGTAAAATCAGCCAAATTTTTCATTCCTAGTCAAGAATACAAATGCCATACAGATATGTGCTAGTAGCATTGCTGAACCTCCGTAGCTGAGGAATATAAGGGGTACACCTGTAAGCGGCAATATACGTAATATACCACCGATGTTAATTATTGTTTGTACAAGGAATAGCACTCCTATGCCCGTATTTAATAATGCAGAGAAAGAGTGTCTAGGTAGTTGTTGTGCTGATCGAAAAATCCTGTAAATAAGCGTTGACAATAGAGCTATTATTGCAACACCGCCCACATGACCCCATTCACTAACAATACTAGCAAATATGAAGTCAGAGTGATTTAGTGGGATGTATTGTGATATTCCAGATCCCAATCCTGTTCCAAATATTCCACCTTTATTCATTGCAATCAATGCTTGATCTATTTGATAGAAATGTGTTTGATCTGTAAACCATGGATCAATCCATCCATGGAGCCTAAATTGTACTAAGTCAGAATAAATGTAGGCTAATAATACGCCGATCAAGAACAGTATTATTCCCGATAAAGCATATCGTTTTCTACGAGTACGTAGGTAAAATATCACTAGGAAACACCAATAAATGAGCCAACCTGCGCCTAAATCACCCTGTATTATCACCATAAATGTGCTAACAGACCACATTGTGATCAAAGGTATGGTAAATGCTGCAGGTAGGACATACTTGTTTTGAATATTTTCTAGAATAAGAGTTGTTCTCTTTCTAGATAGATAAGCTGCTAAGAACAATATAATTAATACTTTTAGTAATTCGGATGGCTGGAAATATATTTTATGGTTTATGAAATTGACAGGTAATATTGAAAGCCAGAGATTAGGTCCTATTTCAGAAGGGCTGACTCCAACTAATACAGTTATTCCTGTAATAAAAATACCTGTGATAAGTGATAAATATGGGTGCTTTTCTAGAAATGTGAGGTTGCGTGACCAACGGATAATTACTAACATACAGATAATGCTGATGAAATACCATAAAGCATATCTGAAAGCATATGTACCTTGAAGGCGCCAGATTGTAATTAGTCCCCAACCAGTCAACAGATTTGTGATTGGAAACATAAGCACATCTCTATTAGGAATCCACATATTCAGTAGAAAATGCACCAATATAGAAAATGCAATCCAAATGGCTATCGAAATGGCCAGTAGTGGTGGCAATGATATATTGATGGTTTCGGTGCGTAAGAGTCTTAGAGAAAAGCTAGACGTACATACAAATGCTATTGAAAGCAATAATAAGAAAGCCTCATGTATATTGCTGGTGTGAGGCTTGATGTATGTAATCTTAGTATTAGTGATGCTCACTTAGATGTATTTGTCAATTAGTAAGCTTAAGTGGTTTTTGGTTTCATCCGGGACTGAGTTAGTTTCAGTGATTATTGCATCTGCTAACGCATCACTACAGCCGCAATTTAGAACTTTGCTGGCAGGAAGGTCGTTTGCTAAGTTACGTAAGGCGTCCTGTGCTATTACAGTGTTTTGGATAAGAGTTTGTATTACCATCTCAACACTTACTGGGATTTCGCTGATATGCCACACGTCGTAGTCGGTAACATGACCCATTACTGCATAACACATTTCCGCCTCTCGCGCGAGAAATGCTTCCGGACTTGTGGTCATTCCAATAATACTCATCCCCCATTTGCGAAATGTGTTACTTTCTGCCTTTGTACTGAATCGTGGACCTTCTATAGTAATAAAATCTCCACCTTCATGCACTGTTGCACCTGTGTTTCTGACTGATTTACATAGCACTTTGGATAATTCAATACAGAATGGGTCTGCTACGCCTATGTGAGCTACCATACCATTAGTGAAGAAAGTATTGATTCTTTTACGGGTGTTATCAAACAGACCATCAGGTATCACAATGTTTCCTGGTGCCAATTGATCCTGAAGTGATCCAACTGCACTTATTGATACAATACGTTTCACTCCTAATGCTTTTAGAGCATAGATGTTTGCTCTATAATTTATGTCAGATGGAGAAATGGTGTGACCTTTACCATGGCGGGCCAAGAAGGCTACTTTTTGCTCGTTGAGCATTCCGGTCATTATTGTGCTGCTTGGTTCACCAAAAGGAGTATTAACTTCAATCTCTTCTTTGTTACTGAGATCTGACATGTCATATAGGCCACTACCACCAATGAAAGCTAATGTTATGTCTGTCGTCATATCAGTTTCCTTATTAATTTATGTAGTAAAACTATTGTATAACAGATACTGAATAGATACTGAATTAGAGTGCTATAACAATATTATTTGCTGATTATTTGGATTTATGTGTAACTTCATCAAGATATGAGAGGTTATTTGTTGTTAATGTCGCAATTTCAATGTTTTGAGAATTGATTGGGAATATATGTTTCGCAATTGATTTTAAGTCAATCATGCCAGTTGCTTCAGGACGTATATGTTTAAAATAATTGTTGATATCCAGATTGCTTTGAAGTAACTCTGCGCGGTGTACCATAGCTTGTATCACCACAGTTTGACGAGCTGTTCTTGTATTTACATCTTGATGGTTCGTAATATAGTTAATGGCGCTTGCCCCGTTTTGATTGACACCTGAAATGTGTATTCCGCCGAGTTCGTCAATTAGCCAGGCAAATTGATTTCTATTAAGAATAAATTCCGCATCGATAGAGTTTGGTATGAGGCCTTCTACGGATTGCGTTAACGATTTTGGTGCATTGATAAATTGATATTCTAGGGCTGGTGTGACCGGTACACCTGTTAATAATACCCTATCGTATTTGCCACTAAATGATATTGTCCACAACGAATCTAGGTTAGATGTTGCGTATGAGTTATCTGTGTTTACTCCTACTACTAAATAAGTTGTTGTATGCTTGGATTTTGCACTGTGAAGATTGTGCAGGTCAGTCAATGCATTAAATGGATTAGGTATAGTGATGGTGTTTTGCATTGCTATTGTCGACCCAACACATGCACCTAAAATGGCGAAGATAAGACTTGTGATCAAGATAAATGATTTAGGCCAGTAAGATGATTGCATTGTTAGAATAGTCGTAATGTAATGATGAAAGCTATGATGGCACTTGCTGTAAAAACTACAGACCAGACTATCAAAAGACGCAATGTGAGTCCAATTGTCAGATTTTTAAATAAATGAGATGCACTGAGTATCCAACCGGTTGTTGCTCGCAGGATTTTTATTTCAATAGCAGTGGTTATAGATTTATTTAGCATAAAGGGATCATCCGTATCAGATTTCTCTTAGTAGAGGAGCCTCATTATTTGGATAAGGTCATTTTTACCACTTTACCTTTGTTATTAGCCACCACACGAACTATTTTGTGCATTGTGTGACCACCTGGCATTGAGGCTACACCTTTATAGGTAAGTAGGTATCTAAAAGTATCATTTATTTTAGGTGAGGCTTTAGTGTTTGGTATGGTTTGTTTTTTTATGCTTGGTATGACCCCTGTGAGTTCGGGGAATTTTTTGTATACGCTTACAGATATTGATTTTACACTACCGGATCTCAACGTCATTTGTATCTCCTGGTTAGGTATTCTTATGTTCTATCGAATCTCGTATACGTTGTCTGCGGAGAAAGGCAGGCGTATCCAAATTGTATGGTGAGGGACTGTATGGAAATGATTCTTGTACGTTTGGCGATGAGCTGGTCTTACTAAATTCTGGTTCGATAGTGTTTTGTGTTTTAGGTATAGCTAGGTTAGAATTGGTTTCGTCCAAGGATTGTCTAAATGGTATCTCCCCGATTACGTTCTCTAAAGCGTGCCCTCCAACTCCAGTGGCCAAGACGATAATCTGTACACGATCATGTAATTGTTCTTCTACCGTTACACCTAAAGTTAGTTGTGAGTTTGGACCAAGAGCAGTCCGTATTTCTTCGACTGCCCGTTCAATTTCATTCATAGGTAGACTGTAGCCTCCTGTAAAATGTACTAGCAATCCTGTTGCATAGTTCATTCCAGAAATATCTTGTAATGGATGGTGTAATGCCGAACGGACTGCTGTTATGGTAGAGTTTGGACCTTTACCATGGCCAATTGCTAGTACAGCACCTCCTGATTGATGTAGCAGTTCACGTATGTCTGCAAAATCGACATTTATCAATCCAGTTTTTAATACAACTTCGGTGATTGATTGGATTCCCTGTCTCAGAATGTCATCAGCCATTCTAAATGCTACATCTAGTGTGACGTCTTTAGGAACAATTTGGAGCAGACGTTCGTTAGGAACTGTTATAAGAGTGTCACAATGGCTCTGTAATACTGTTATGCCTTGCATAGCATTGTGATAGCGGTGAGTACCCTCAAAGTTGAATGGCATTGTAACCACTGCTACTGTGATGATATCTAAATCTCTAGCTAATTCAGCTACGACAGGAGCAGCTCCTGTTCCTGTTCCACC
>DDZT01000032.1:0-5632 GCA_002346435.1 Anaerolineales bacterium UBA3001 | reverse complement strand
TCCTGTTCCTGTTCCACCTCCCATACCACAAGTGATAAACAATATATCAGCATTTTCGATACTTTCTGATAAATCACTTAGGCTTTCATAAGCAGCTGTTTCTCCAGTTTGAGGATCTCCTCCAGCTCCATGCCCATGGGTAAATTGGTTTCCTAGAAGTAATTTGGTAGGGGCTTCATTTTGGTGCAAGGCTTGTTTGTCTGTATTGGCGGCGAGGAAGTCCACTCCATCTATTCCGAACTGTATCATTCGATCAACAGCATTACATCCTGCACCTCCTAGACCAATGACTTTAATGACCGTATTTTGATCAGATTGTAGATCTAATGGGTATTCGCTGTTGGGATCGTTTTGTACAGTCTGGTATATATTCATGGCTTACATTATTGGTTCGACTGATAATACTTTTGATTTTTTTGATACTGCATCCAGATCTTCGTATTTGATTCGGTGAATTGTGCATCCAGATTGTTTTAGCTTAGCTTCCACATCAAGACTAATTTCGTGATGATTCGCTACTATTGTGACAGTATCGGATAGAAGTGCGGCGTCTACCGAGTACCCACAACATGCATCATTGTCTTGTACTAATGATCCAGCAATATTCCAGTGCCATTCAGATAGCCCCCAGTCAAAACGTGGTAGCAAAATATAATGTTTCAGTATTTTCTGCGCATTTAGAGAGTTTATGTATTCTTTTCCAGTCGTCATCATCGAAGGATGAGTTTTGGTTATCATGTTCTGTAACTCTTGGGCTGCTGGTGTTTTATCTCCTTCATGTGGTAACCAAGCATCATTTGAATATGGATGGTCTGAATCAGCACATAGCAACCAAAAGTTGACGTTCAATAGATAGTCAGGCAGGTGTTTAGAAAGCATTGCGTTTGCGATGCTTATATTGCAAGTTGTGTGCCAAGCTGTATCTTTCTGCTGGTTGGTTCTATTGTCTATCTCAGTTCTACGAGCCCCACCAGCTATCATTAGCATGGGTCGTATGTGCCCTATAGCTTTTTCCATTATTTCTGCATACCATTCGAATGACCAGAACCCGGTTTGGTCTTGGGATCCTGGTGGTGTACGATATGGCTGAGAGGCAGGCCAAGCTTTATTACCACCTCTACCCCAATCGGCTGCATGCGAACCTGCAAATGAATATATGCCTAGTACTAGGTTATCGATTATTGCTTGGTGTTGTCTCTCAACAATTGTTTCTAGTACAGCACTTAGGAATGATGTATCCCAGTATATTCCTCCTTGGTAGAGAGGAGTTAATGTTACTGGTAATCCGGTGTCTATTTGTAGTTTGGCGATGGGTGTCCAGCAGTCCACAAAACGTTCAGCAAGACGCTTCTGTTGGAAAGATCCTGGTTTCCAGGATGTACGCATATTAGGACAATCAAATACACATATGTATTTAACGCCCCAATTAGCATAAGCCTGCAAGGTGCTTTGGAGTACATCAATATCCAGTGGCTCGATATAGTCGGTTTTTATATGGATTATTGGTTCGATACCTGATTGTATCAATGGTGACAGAAAGTTCTCGGGAATAGATCTATTAGTGGAGCTGACCAGAGTCAACCAATTTGCGCCCAAATTGTGAAGCTCAGGCAACCAATATTCTATGTCTGTCGAGCGGTAGTGTAATTCGTCAGGATAATAATGAAAACCAATCCCAGTATTATGGGTCGTTCGAGGATTTGGTCCTGGTTTTATATGAGTCTGCATTTATTTATCCTTGGTGAGTATTTATCTAGATACCGCAAATTTTATTATCTTGCCGTACTTATCGACAGTTGCATGTGCATATTGCTGGTTTTGATAATTATTGAAATCAAGTGTTCGCTGCGTAGAATATATGAACTGTTCTAGATCAGAAGAGATCGTTTTACTTTGATTTGTATGTGCAGACGCAGATTCAGATACCAACTCCGTTTTCCGCACGGCAAATTCTCCAGCTTCCATACCTGGTAAATATTGTGAGACCATTGCTCTTACCTGTGCTAATGCCTCTGGAGTGCCGAGGGCTTTGGCACAAGCATTATGGCTTTTAGCACATGCAGCGTGTAAATTGGCAACTGGTATTGGATTTGACTTTGGCAGGGCTTTACCTGGAGATGGTAACATTCTTGGATCACGAAGTAGTGGATCTCCATATAGCACAAAGCTAAGAAGAGCTTTCTGGTCTTCTCCATCTAAGAAGCCTTGACGCGACTGCATTGTTTGTGCCAAACCCATTTTAGATCTACGTAACGCTTCCCCAATTTGCAACCCCCCTCTAATGTGGTGCCAGAAAAATCTTCCTACTAGATCTGCGCCTACGAGTGGAGTTCCTACGGCGCCATATGCTATACGAGTAGAACCTACAACTGCACGGCTACCTGATTGAAGAAAATGCAGACATAGTGCATCTTCTGAGGACTGCTTCATTATGATGTTTGCTCCATAGCAAGCTTCAGTGAAAACTACAGAAGGTGCTTGGCCATGCCTTATGTCAGATGGTCTTAGCGCGATCGGATATCGTGGTGCTTGTCCATCAAATGAGATACTCTCTCCGAACCATTCTGATGTATTTTCAAGGCCATGTAAATTGCAATAAAGTAAATCTGAGATTTTAGACAGACGCTCCACAGGAATGTTGCTTGCTTCAATAGGCGGACTGCTAATCAAGTCCTTTCTATGTCCAATTACGTTAAAAACCTCAAGAGAAGCATCTAACCATATATCGGCGCTGTATCCTAAGTTATGTTGTTTTGCAGCTCCCGGTTGCCAAGATGGTATAAGCCATCTTAGCCATCTGAAAAGCAGAGGAATTTGTAAGGGAGGTTCGTTGTGGGCCTCAATAGTGCTCTGAATTAGATTTGCTAATGCGCTTGGATTCTCGCCGGCATGAGATGGTAGTCTTCCAACTGGCCATTTGGGAACGAAATAATTGTCATCATCTGTACCGTATGGATTGTCGGATAACACATCCTGGTCATGATCATCAGTTGGGTTGGGTAGGCGATGAAATGGGACAACATTGTCTCCACCAATTATTAGCATCGACCCTATCTGTTTATTGCTGCTATTTAGTTTAGAATTTACTTGTTGAATTACATTCTTGATAGCAGTTGTATCCTGTCCATTTATAGCCGATAGTTGGAACTGGGCTATGCTTTCAGATACATCCGGTAATATCACCAAACACTCCCGACCTGTTCTTATAGTAGTGGTTTCCGCCAACATTCCGATTAAAGTTAGAAGTTTCTCTGCTCCACTAGTGCCAAATTGATCGACAAGTGGGCGGGCACAGGTGATAATGACGTGTACGGAATCATTTTTTGCTAGCTTATTATTGTTTGCATTGTGTGTTGTGTTGTTGGAATGTGAGTTTATGCTAAATGAATCATTATCATTCTGTGATGCAATAAGTACCTCATTGCTATTATTAGAAATCGTTACATCATGGGTGTTTTGAATAGAATTGACTTCTAATTTACTGCCAAGCAATTGTTGATCATTTCTACTTGTTTCATTTCCATTCGCAGAGGATGTATTGATACTATGTGGTTCAGTTGAACCCATAGTTGTTCCCACAAAATTATTGACATTAGTGTCGTGTACGCGTATTGTGGGATTGTTATTGGCTGTTTGCGTAGGTTTTTGCTGTGTGTATGAGTTTGTGACAATATCATGATTATCTATTAGTAAATCTACAGACTCTGGAAGTATTGTATTGTTGACAGCCATATTTTGACCGTCACTAATCTGATTGATTCCTAATGTTGAGGCCACATCTGTAGGTATTGGAGCAGGTTGTTCAATTAATGGCTCGGGAGGCCAAATAGGGCGATATGCATGATCATCATGCCAGTAACGGTCAACTACTTCTCGGGCCGGATCTAGGTGAACCACATCGTGCAGTAGTTCTACTCCTTTGGTATAGTCTCCTGTTCTCAAGAGAGATTCAGCAAGGCATAGGTTGATTGCTATACACTGTGGCCATCTGTCATAGAAGCCTTGGGCTAATGGAAATGCCAGTTCTGGTTTGCCTGCAAACCAGTGGCTCTTAATTAGTAATAGAGCTGGAAGTGGAGAATCAGGATTAGCCTGTAGTGCATGTTCAGCTGCCTGAGTGGCATTATTCCATTGTAGGTTTGCAATGGCGGTGTAACTTTCACGTGTGGCTACTATCCAGGGTATGCGTGGTAGTGATTGACCACGCAACATACGTGTTAATCCTTCGGATAAAGCAAGAACTTCATTTTCACCAATGCTGCGGGCAATAGGGGCAAGTATTTCATGAACAGATACTTGCTCCGGGTCGACCACAGCTAAATGTTTTAATATGGGAAAGGCTTCATGTTCGTTGCTTTCAGAGATGAGGGACTTTGCTAGTAACAGGTTGACCGTAAAATCTTGTGGCCATACCTGTAACCATGCTCGTGATAATTTTCGTGCATAGTCGGATCTACGGGCGTGTAGTGATGCTTCAATAAGCCGGATTAGTTGCGTGCGGTTTAACACATATATGCTCGTGCAAGGATCGTGCCACTAGGTGAATTTTGTACCTAGGATAAAGTAATGATTAACGTCTTATGTATATCTATTGGTTGACAAACGAAGTGTAATATTAGACTGTAACTTCACCACTTATGAGGCTGAGTGCAGATACTGCGGCAAGCTGCCTATGTGCCGATACATTCTGTGGGTCAAGCTCAACTGATTGTTTGAACATCAACATAGCTTCTGAATAATCCTTAAGTTGTTTTAATGCTAATCCGGCGTTGAAGTACAAAGTGGGATTTGTAGGCGCGAGTTTTATGGAACTTGAATAGGCTTTATATGCTCTGTCGAACTGTTTTCGAGCTGCGAAAAGATCACCTAGTGTTTCCTGGAGTTTGCCAGAGTCTTGATTATTACTCTGCAGTTTTGATGCATTGTCTAAGTGGATCATTGCTTTATCTAGTTCATTGTTTTTAATAGATAACTCAGCAATTCGCAAATGATATTTGAAGGTTAGGGGTGCTAATTCTATAGCTTTGGTAAAAGCATTTATACTAGCTTCGAAATTGCTAGATTGTTCGTATAGGTTTCCGAGCATTTCCCAGGCATCAGGATTTTCACTAAGCGATTCAATTTCTGACTCAATCACAGACAAAGCCTGGGAATGTTTTGATGCCTCACTTAGTAGTCTAGCTTTTTCTAAAATAACTGGCCCTGGTTCATTAGTGTTTTCTATAGCGTGATCAATCGATACTAGAGCGTTACTAGTATCGCCCTTTGCAGCATATAACTCTGCTAGAACTGTTAGTGCAGTACTGTTGTCAGGATCTTGTTTGATTACTTTTAGAGCATATGATTCAGATTTATCTGTATCTCCAATATGCATAGCGCATTTTAGTACTCCTACGAGAGGTTCGATATTGTCTGGACGGAGTTTAGTCGCTTGTTCATATCGTGTCAGTGCCGCTGATATGTCTTCTTGTCGCATACATACTTTACCAGCTTCGATGAGTAAATCAGCTTCAATGTGCCCTGTATTTAAAGCGGCGTCATACTGTTCTCTAGCGGCTGCAACGTCTCCATCATCTGAATAGGCGCGCGCTAGTTCTATTTGATAGTTGACGACAGTACTATCTTCTAATTG
>DDZT01000017.1 GCA_002346435.1 Anaerolineales bacterium UBA3001 | reverse complement strand
TGCATAGGTTACAAAAAACACATATGTGTTCCACAGAGTAAGAGTAAAACTACGTACGACGTCTCCTACCAAATCTACCGAAAATCGTCTTTCTTGGCCAGGCGGACTAGCTGTATAAAGATACCATCGAAAAGCGTCCGCACCATGCATATTCAGAACATCCCATGGATCAACAATGTTGCCTTTAGATTTGGACATCTTTTGACCAGATTCATCCAATATAAGCCCAAGACACGCAACATTTTTAAAAGCAACACTGTCGAACAACATAGTAGAAATAGAATGCAATGAATAAAACCAACCCCGAGTCTGATCCACAGCCTCGCATATATAATCAGCAGGGAATTGTTCTTGAAATTGCTTATTATTCTCAAATGGATAATGCCATTGCGCCAATGGCATTGCACCTGAATCAAACCACACATCTATAACTTCTGGTACCCGATGCATTGTTTTACCAGTTTTTGGGTTGGGAAATGTGATGTCATCAACATATGGTCTATGTAAATCCAAATCAGAACAGTCCAGATTGGATAAATCTGACAGCTCTTGTACAGATCCAATCATTAACCAATCACCATCTTCGTCAATCCATACAGGCAAAGGAGTACCCCAGTAACGCTCTCTACCCAACGCCCAGTCAACATTATTCTCTAACCAGTTCCCAAAACGACCATCACGAATATGCGCAGGATACCAATTGATAGTTTGATTAAGATCTACCAAACGATCCTTATGTTTAGTCGTAGCTATATACCAAGTACTTCTAGCCATATACAGTAATGGGGTATCACAACGCCAGCAGAAAGGATAAGTGTGCAAATAAGTATCAGATTTCAACAACAATTCACGCTTAAGCAAATCCTCTGTAATCAATGGGTCTGCATCCTTAACCCACATAGACGCCCAAGGTGTAATCGAGTCAACAAAACATCCGTCTTCACCAACTGTCATTAAGACAGGCAGACCATATTTAATGGAAATAGCCATATCATCTGCCCCAAATGCTGCTGCCATATGAACTATACCTGTACCTTCACCAGTCGTCACAAAATCAGCTAATACCACATAATGAGCTTCCTCTTCGAAAGGCATAAAATTATAAGGCGCCTCATATTGCATCCCTTGCAATTCTGAACCTTTTGTTTCATCTACAATCTGGAACGAATTAAGTTCATTAAACACATCTTGACACAGTTCTTTCGCGACAATAATGCGCTCGCCATTCTCTAATTGCACTGTTACATAGACTATATCAGGATGAACAGCTACACCCACATTTCCAGGAAGCGTCCAAGGCGTAGTAGTCCATATTAATAACGAAGTATGAGGATCATCCTTAAGTGGAAATTTGACATAAACCGACGGGTCTGGAGTATTTTCCTGATAACCTAATGAAAGCTCATGATCAGAAAGGGCAGTACCACAACGCGCGCAATAAGGCACCACTTTAAAGCCCTGATAAATCAATTCCTTGCTCCATAACTCCTTAAGAATCCACCATACTGATTCAATGTAATCATTTTCAAAAGTCACGTAGGCAGATTCAAGATCTACCCAAAAGCCTATTCGGTCAGTGAGCTTCTCCCACTCCTGTATATATTCGAAAGCTGATTGCCTACACCTCGTGTTAAATTCTGAAATACCGTAAGATTCTATTTGTTCTTTACCAGTAATTCCAAGCTGCTTTTCTACTTCTATTTCAACAGGTAAACCATGAGTATCCCAACCTCCTCTTCTAAGCACATAATAGCCTCTCATAGCTCGATAACGAGGATATATGTCCTTGAAAGCCCTTGAAAGAACATGATGACTACCTGGCATACCATTAGCTGTAGGAGGTCCTTCATAGAACACATATGTTTGGTTGCCCTCACGGGATTTTACTGATCGGCCAAAAATAGCGTTATCCTGCCAAAACTCTAGTATTTCAAGCTCAAGTTTGCCGACATCAAGTTTGGATTTTACTGGTTGAAATCTCATTAATTATTACTCTCACCAATCTCTACTACAATTCGCTTGTTGATTCTCCCCTTACTTTTATAATCCACTACTTTGATTATGCCAACCTCTGAGGTATTCGCTACGTGAGTGCCCCCGTCAGCTTGCAAATCAAGACCTACTATTTCTACAGTACGCACCTCCCTAATACCCTTTGGAAGCAAGTTGATCTTAGTACGTATCAAATCTGGAATTTGAAATGCCTCTTCTCTAGGAACTATTTCCACTAAAATATCCCTGGATGCGTTGACCTCGAGATTGATTTTTTCTTCAATCTCCTGCACTAATGCAGCGTGCATACTCTCAAATTCAAAGTCCATTCTGGCACGTAACGGCGACATATTGCCACCAGTCACTTTAGCACCATAATCTCTCCACACAACTCCGCAAAGTATATGCATAGCAGTGTGCGTACGCATCAACTTGTAACGTAATTCCCAATCAATAATACCCTTTACAGCTTGTCCTACACCTAGAGTACAAACACCATCAACCACATGCCATATAACATTGTTTTGTCTGATCATTTTAACAACATTATATTTAGTGTCAGCATAATGTATTGTGCCGAGATCAAAAGGCTGGCCACCACCTCCTGGATAAAAGGCTGTACAATCAAGTCTTAAATATCCTTCCCCAGACACTTCTAGCACATTAGCCTTGAATTCTTTTACGTATGAGTTTGATAAATAAAGTAACTTGGTCATGATTAGATGATCAAATCTATAATAAACGGTAAACGCTCTCAACCCAATTAGAGACGAGAGCGTCAAATTCCCCCAATACCATTTTACAAACCTTGTCTCTTTAATCCCCCTTCCCTAATAGGCATTAATGTATCATCACCTATCATACTCATACCAGTAATATTGATATTTATTAATATGCCAAATTCATTCACTCTAACCAGTACGGCTTGGATAAGGTTTAACATACCTTTTCAGACGATTATAGAGTGTTTCTAGATTGCCCCAATGAAGTTCTTCAGCAAGTCCACCCAATACAGCGCGATCTATATCTACCGAAGCAAGATCAGTCTTCTCCAGAGCTTTCTTGCTATATTTGCGTTTAAGGACCTGCCGAACAGCTTTATCGACTGTCTTAAGATATGTCATTTGTCTTTCTATATACGACGCAACCTCACCACGTAAGATTACAGGCCCATGTCCTTGCACTAAATTGGTTATATCACCCGATTGTGCGTGTATACCTTTCAACGACTTCATTAATTGTTTAATATCGCCATCTGGAAAAAAAGGAACTGGCATCACTGTATCCGAAGCAAAGAGAACCTGATCTCCTTCAACCAATACACTAATCACATCCTTACTATGACCTGGACTATGATTAAGAACAATAGTCTTGCCAGCTAATCGTAAACGAAAACTCCCACCCTCAAATGTAATTTGCGGTAGTACAAGTTTTACACTAGCTAATTCCGAAGACTCAGCTTTAGCAACTGCTAAACTCTCTACACCGGTAGTGGACAAAAGTTCTCTGCAAAGCTCATGAGAAATCACCTGTGCACCAGCAAAGATATGGGTGCCATATACATGGTCCGCATGGTAATGAGTATTAATGACGTATCGTACGCGTGATGACAACTGCGATTCTACAAAATCCTTCATTTCAAGAGCTTCCGATGGATATGGCAACGTATCTATCAAAATCGCACCTAGACGAGTATTTATGACTCCAGCAGTGACCTGCGCATACAACTCACTGGTAAAAACATAAATATCGTCAGTTACACGTTCTATTTGTGTCACAATTTACCTGATCTGTCTATCAAACAGTTGGAGAATAGCATAACAGCTATAAAGGTGTCAAGAAAACCATACAAACAATCCTACTATTCTTACTATAAAGTAACCCCGCCATGTGGTGTGCTGATTTGATTCTGCGCCTGCTTTTGGCAGGTGGGGCATCGCACTGACTAGTCTGCCTTGGCTAACTGATTGCCTATCGCATCGTAATCAAGATTAAACACCCATTTTATTAGTGTTGGCCAGAACATTTTACAACATCACAAACACAGCAGGGCACAATTAGATGTTAACACGAACTACTGATACTATCA
>DDZT01000012.1:29458-29677 GCA_002346435.1 Anaerolineales bacterium UBA3001 | reverse complement strand
ATCCATAGTTATTTGAGGCCGATGATCTAGAGCAGCATTGATATGATTATAGTAAGTCTCGTTGTCTTCACCTTTTATAGCATAAACCGGTATTTCATCATGTACCACTAAAGATGCAGCCACATCATCTTGCGTGGACAGTGGATTGGATGCGCATACAACCACGTCTGCACCACCTATTTGTAATGTCCGCATTAAATTTGCAGTCTCTGAAGTTAC
>DDZT01000012.1:779-29160 GCA_002346435.1 Anaerolineales bacterium UBA3001 | reverse complement strand
ATTTGCAGTCTCTGAAGTTACATGCAGACATGCTGACATTTTAACTCCTTGCAAAGGCCGTTCTTTGGCAAATCTCTCACGTATTTGTCGTAGCACTGGCATTTCCTGTTCAGCCCACTCAATGCGATGTCTACCGCCAGGAGCAAGATCAGCATTCTTAACATCAAATTCCATATTATAAGACTCCTTTTGTCTAATTATATTCTATATCAATCATTGATACTATGTTTAGATCTTTTAATCTAATAAATCTAGTACACCTTCATCATCATAATGAGTTCGAAATCTTTCAACAAACTGTGATATTGTATAGCTATGGTTTTGAGTACCTACATGTTCCAAACAATATGTAGCTGCCAAAGCTCCAACCTTTCCACACAAATCCAATGACAGACCTGCAGCATGCGCGCGGAGAAAACCACCTCTTAGTGCATCTCCCACTCCGGTGGGATCGCATACCTCTTTCTCAGGAAATATTGGTATTTCTAAACAATCATCACCTGACCATATAACTGACCCATGACGCCCATCTGTGATCACAAGCACAGCTCCTGTATCGACAATTGTGGCCTCATCAATGTTGATTTTATCTTTCAAAAGAGAAAATTCATAACTATTAAGTACAATCATATAAGCACTTGTTATGCCTTCATACAGATCATCATTTTCCAATCGAACAATCTGCTGACTAGGATCATACAAATATGGAATTTTCATGGTCTGACATTCCTGTACGCGATATCTCATTGCAAGAGGATCATCCGGAGATATCACCACTAAATCAGGCCTAAAATCCAATTTTGATATATTGAGTTTAGATGAATGACTCATTGCACCGGGATAAAAAGAGGCAATTTGCGCATTGTTACGGTCTGTAGTTGCATAAAAAGATGCAGTAAACTCATCTTGTATTTCGACAATACCGGTGGTATCAACACCAACACTGTCTAACCATGTCCCGTAGTCATAGAAGTCCTGCCCTACTGTACCTAGCACAGTAGCCTTACCACCTAAAAGTACATGATTATAGGCTATATTAGGTGCGTTACCACCCCTATGGACGGTCTTAGTGTCAGTAAGAAAGCTTAAACTTAAAGATTCCAAGTTATCGGACATTATATAATCCCTGAAATATCCTGGGAAAGTCATAAGATGGTCAAACGCTATTGATCCGGAAAATACTATATTCATAATAATTTAGCCAGCTTTATACAGAGACGACAAACCCAGTCTATCTCGCACGATAACTCGCAAAGCACGGAACCCATCAATTGTACGTATTTTCTTGCCTTGCGCATATGTACGTGGATTGTAACTCAAAGGGACTTCATGAATATGATGTCCAGCTAGTAATAGTTTGTCCACAAGTTCAAAATCAAGCTCAAAACCCTCTCCAACTAAATTGAGTGATTTAAGCACATCAACACGCACTAATTTTATAGCTGTAGCGACATCAGTCAACTGACTTCCATACAAAAGATTGGTCACAGCAGTTAGCAAACGCACACCTAAAAAGGCATGATAGTAAATATAGTTTGGTCTGCCACCAATTATTCTTGAGCCCAGTACAGCTATGGCATTGTCAGTCTGCGTTTTTGCTAGTAAGTTAGGCAAACAACTCGGGTCATATTCTAAATCCGCATCCTGAATAACTGCATAATCTCCACTTAATGCATCAATTGCTAAGCGAATAGAAGCGCTTTTACCTAGATTGGTATTATTAAATATAATCTTAGTATCTGGCCAAGAACCCTTTTCAAGCATCTCACGAGTACCATCAGTAGAGCAATTGTCAACCACAATAATTTCCTTGGACCAATCATTGCCAAACTCTACATCATGAATACCTTGAAGAACCTCTAAAATTGTGTCACGTTCATTGAAAGCACATACAATAATCGATATAATCATATTATAAATCTAAAAAGTGGATTTAAGACGATCCCGCACAATAGTCCATAAAGCAAGAAGACCATCCATTAATCCAATTTTTTTTCCTTCTGCATAAGTGCGAGGCTCATAATCAATTGAAATTTCATCAATCTTATCAGTCATTAGAGCTAACTTATTGCTAATTTCAAAATCCAAATCAAAACCAGAACATTGAAGTTCAAGAGACTTAAGTAATTCTGTCCGCATCAATTTGTAGTTGGTAGCTACATCGGTAAAACTGGCGCCAAAAAACAAGTTAGTGAGATAGGTTAAGCAGCGAACAACCCAATAATTCAGTCTATAGTTATGATAGTATTTATTACCTAATACTCGTGACCCATAAACGACATCTAGTTTGTTAACCATGGCATGTTTCAACAATTTAACATACTCTCTTGGATCATATTCTAAGTCGGCATCCTGTGTAATGGTGTAATCACCATTACACAAAGGAATAGCTTTACGCACTGAATTACCTTTACCTCGATTCTCAGGTTGCATAATAATTTGAACATTGTCTGCTTTATAATCAAGTAACAAATCTCTAGTACCATCAGTAGAACAATTGTCAACAACTATAATCTGTTTCTGCCAATCTGGACCAATATCAGCCTGCTGCACACGTTTCAAAATCTCCAATATAGTCGAACTTTCGTTATATACTGGGACAATAATTGATAGTTTCAATGTTACAATGCCTGCATGAAACTGGAAAACATATCCAACATGTAATCAATCTGCTTATTATTCAAACCAGGATATACTCCAACAAAGAATGTAGATTGCATTACATGATCCGAAATTGGTAACTCACCTATAATCCTGCAGTCAATTTCTGCAAAACCTGGTTGGCGCAACACATTGCCAGCAAACAACATCCTAGTTTCTATATTCATATCTTCTAAATGACGAATTATCTCTTTTCGACCAAATGGAGCGTCCTGTCGCACTGTAATGGGAAATGCAAACCAAGAAGGATCGGACTTTTTGTGCCATCTAGGCAAAATCAGATAGTCTTGCCATTGCTCCAAACCAGCATATAGTCGCATAAAATTTCTTTTCCTAGAATCAATAAAATCAGGTAATTTTTCCAACTGAGCTAAACCAAGAGCAGCCTGTGGATCAGTCAATTTCAGATTATATCCAATCTCTGTAAAATAATATCTATGATCATAATACCCCGTCATACCGGGTATCTCTCGCTCGAATCGTCGACCACACTTTCCATCAGTAGGATTCTCATATTCACACCAACAATCCCGTCCCCAGTCACGAACACTTCGAGCTATTCTAGCCAGACTATGACTCCTGGTAAAAACAGCACCTCCCTCCCCCAAAGTAATATGATGTGCGGGGTAAAAACTAAGCGTAGCAATATCACCGAAGGTACCCAACATACGACCATCATACGTAGAACCTAAAGCATCACACACATCTTCAATCAATATCAGGTTGTGTTCATTAACAATTTGCATAATAGCATCCATGTCAGCTGGATTGCCAAGCGTATGCGCAAACATAATAGCGCGGGTACGTGAAGAAATTGCAGCCTGCACTTGATTGATATCCAAGTTGTAGTCAGCTATTCCACAATCCACAAAAACAGGAGTAAGTCTGTTTTGTACAAGAGGCGCCACAGTAGTAGGAAATGATGTTGCTGGCACTATTACTTCATCACCAGGTACGAGGCGTTGTTCTCCACGCTTACGACTGCATAAGGCTGTAACAGCTACCAGATTAGCTGATGAACCTGAGTTTACTGGAATAATTTCACTTACCCCAAGAAATTTACCTAGTTTTAGCTCAAACTGTTTCGCGTACGGACCTGCTGTAAGCCAAAAGTCAAGCACTGAAGCAACCATCATATTCATATCCCGCTCATCAAATACTCGTCCTGCATATTGGACTCGGCTTTTACCCGGAATAAACTCTTGGTCCGAATGCTCAATCGCATAGTATTCTGCAACCTTCTGCATTATTTCTGATTTTAATCGGTCTTTACTCGTCATGAATTACCTGTCTCAGAATCAATTAAAATACTAAGGCCTTCTTCCAGTACAACTGTTGCTCTCCAACCAATTAATGTATCGGTACGTTCTGCATTTCCCATTACGCTCATATTTTCTCCATTCCTATAGGGAAGTTCTCCAAAATTGGGAGGCACATTACATCCTGTCAGCTGATAAAGTGTCTCCACTACCTCCCGCAATTGAGTCCCTATGCCAGTACCGATATCAACAGTCATTGCAGGTTCAAGTTCAGATTGAGCCACAGAAATTAATCCAGATACTACATCGTCTACAAACACCCAATCACGAACTTGCTCACCAGGAGATAGAGGAAATTTGACACCGCTGATCAAAGCATTTAAAGCTGCTGGAAGTACGTTTTTAGAGGATTGTCCTGGACCATAACACTGATATATCATTGCCCCTGCCACTGGCCAACCTTTGGTGTGTCCATACATGGAACAAAATCCCCACCCTGCTGCTTTACTCACTGCATAGGGACTGTTCAGATCTAATTCGGTTGGACTGCGAGCAACTACTACCTTGACATTACCTTGTATAGCCTTAAGCAAGTTGACTGTTCCAATAGTGTTTACCTCGATAGCTCTTTCTTCAGAAAGAAACGGGTCGCTCGCTCCTGCTGCTGCTAAATGAAAAACAATTTCAGGAGAATAAATGTCTAGTACTTTTGAAATCGCATCTGGATCAGTAATATCACCATCTGAGAACCCAAACAAATCCGACTGACCGAGATTTTGTCTATCCAATCCTACAACCTTTGCACCCACTTCAACTAAGTGTCTGCATAGATGACTTCCGACAAAACCTTCTGAGCCAGTAATCAAAACAGACTTGTTTGCCCAAGACTCGTTCACGTCTGCAATAGGAAGGTGCGATACCACTCAAAAGTCTCTAACAGACCATCATGCAAAGAATATTCGGCCTTCCACCCGAGTCGCTCTTCAGCGAGTTTACTGGAAAGATATTGATCTTGAATCTCATTCGACGCAGCATTTTGAATAATAGGCTTAACATTGTCGACACCAGAAATATCTAATATGCTTTCCACCATTTCCAATGCTGTAACAGGATCATCAGTACCAAAATTGTAGGCCATACCAGAATGTGCATCTCTATCTTCGGCAAGATTTTCTATCAGCATAATACATGCCCTGACAATATCTTGCACATATACATAATCACGTTTTGGTTTACCATCAGATCGGATAACTGGCGACTCGCGATTGATCACACTACGCATTGTGCCAGGTACTATACGATTCCAATTTAAATCTCCGCCACCATACATGTTGGCACATCTCGTGATTGCCACTGGCAAGCCATAAGTATTGGCATAAGTGCGTGCAATCATATCAGTGCATAATTTTGAGACATCATATGGGTGATCCCCCTGCAATGCCACTGATTCAGAGTAAGGTAGATCTTTGTGAGCCCCATATGCTTTGTCACTAGATGCAACTAACATCTGCTCAAGTCCTGGCCATTGTCGAGCAGCATCCAAAACTAGCCAACTTCCTCTTATATTAGTTTCAAAAGTAGGTACAGGTGCTCTATTTGCAATCCCCACTGCAGTCTGCGCAGCAAGATGAATACAAGTCTGTATCTCATAATCAGAAAATACGCGCAATACTAAATCACTGTCTGTGATACTGCCACGTACGATATTTAATCGTTTGATAGTGCCAGCACGGACTAATTCACTATGAGGAATATTGTCTCTTACAATACCAACAACATCAGCACCTAGTTGAAGTAGTCTTAAAGACATCCATGATCCCAGCATACCCGTACAACCAGTTATAAGAACTCTGCGATCACGCCAGAAATGAGTATTAGTCATTCTAGTCTCCCCACACTTTCCAAGGCGCACTATTGTTCCACATATTGTTAAGATTTTGCGCATCCTTAAGAGTGTCCATAGAAGCCCAAAATCCTTCATGTTTGTACATCATCAACTCTCCATCAGAAGCCAGTTTTGGCATTACATCTGTTTCTAAGTCTACTTTACCGTCACCATCTAAGTACTCTAATACACTACGGTCGAAAACAAAGAAACCTGCATTAATCCAATGATCTAACCTAGGCTTCTCATGCATACTAAACACGCGACCTTGTTCATCAATGTCCAAGACGCCATACTGAGAGAATGGTCGATATCCGGTCACAGTGGCAATACAATCATGACTACTATGAAATTCAATTGCGCTATTGACGTCTATATCACCAATACCATCACCATAAGTAACACACAATGTCTCTGCGTCTATACGGTTTATTGCCATACGAATACGATCAGCTTTTGAAGTCTGTACACCTGCATCAAAAAGATTAACGTGCCAATCCTTCTCAACTCCGCTCGAAGGTATTCTAGAGTCTTCAGTACCCAGTCTAAACTCAAGGTCCTGAGTCAACGAGCTAAAATCGAGAAAGTATTTACGAAAAACCTCTCCGTGATGACCTAAAGGTAAAACAAAATTAGTATGCCCAAAATGTGAGTATAGGCGCATAACGTGCCACAATATAGGCCGGCTACCCACTTCAACCAGGTGCTTAGGCCTATTACCCACATCCGCCCTCATGCGCGAACCGGATCCACCTACTAGTAAAATCACTGGCAAGCTAGTCATTGACATATATAGTCGTTGATTCATGAAAAACGCTCTCGAATACCGAGAGCGCTAAATTAGCGACATTGAAATCATATCAGACGCACATGTTAATGTCAACGAAGCGTGGTAAACTCAGCGCGATGAAAATTCACTACCGTATTTGGGTATATATTATCCTCACAATTGCAACTATATCGTGCTCTCAAGAAACGACTGTGAGGATAGATGATTCCGAACCATCAACCACAGTCACTATGGAATCTACTGTAACACCTGTCAGTACCAATACCACACAAAAGAATACCACTAGTGGATTGGATACATCAAATGAGAATATTGATGATTACACACTACCAACAATTACTCCCGCCCATTCCAGTATCAATGCAGGGCAACTTGCTTTACGCAACAGTAATTGGAAAGCAGCAATAGAATCATATATTTTGGCTCTTGAACAAACAGAGGAAGACGATGCAATACACTTAGATGCACACCTCGGTCTGGCTCACAGTTATCTAAGAAACAAAGCTATGTGGACCGCACTCGAAGCCTTAGAAACATTTAAAGCAAATCATCCAACTGCGCCTAATATAGCAGATGCAATATTTCTATTAGGTTTGACAAACCATGAATTAGGCAACCATACAGTCGCTGTCGACTATTTTACTCAATACCTAGAACTATATCCAGATATTATCGATTCTTATGTGCTAGAACTCATTGCCGATGCCCATCGATCCAAAGGAGAATACAATATATCGGCAGACTACTACGAAAAGGCAATACTAAAGCCGCGTGGCACAAACATCAATTTTCTTCTACTCGACAAAGCCGAAGTATTACAAGTAGCTGGTAAAACCCCCGAATCAATAGCACTCTTTGACCTTGTTGCCAACAATACAAAGTATGACAATACACGAGCGCAAATGGATTACAAACGCGCGCAAGCCATGGTAAATGCCAACCAAATCAACACAGCCATTCAATACTATAAACACGCAGTAAATACATACCCTGAATCCTACTATTCTTACCTGTCACTTGTTGAATTGCTCAGCTATGGGGCTATTGTAAACGAATTCCAACGCGGTCTCATTGATTATCATGCTAATCAGCACACACCGGCTATATTAGCATTTAGGCGTTACCTATCAACAAATCCCGAGCATGACGCGCAATCCCACTATTATATGGCACTATCGTACCGCGAGCTTGATAACATTTCGGCCGCAAAACTACATTTCCAAGAAATCATAGATAATCATACTAACGACTCTTTATGGGGCGAGGCATGGCTAGAGCTCGCCTATACGCAATGGGGATGGGAAGACAACTACTCAGGTGCTGTTTCAAATCTGAAAGATATGGTATCTGCTTATCCTAAGCACAGTATGTCGCCTGAGATTCTGTTTTACGCAGCTCGTATAGCAGAACGGGGTAAGTATTTGGATTCTGCTTCGGCTTTGTGGGGTCAGGTAGCTGACCAATATCCCACTGCTAACCTAGCACCTAAAGCTGCCTTTTTATCGGGTATAACTTTCTACCGCCAAGATAATTTTGAGGAAGCTGAGAAACGATTTAGTCAATCAATTGACCTAAATCAAGGCGATGATAGTCAACTATCAGGCTCACTAGTATGGCTAGGCAAAGTACACTCGATCAATGAAAACACTCAATTAGCAGAAAATGCATGGTCTAAAGCAATTAATATTGATGAATCTGGATATTACGGCATTAGAGCGACACAACTTCTTAATGGGCATCTGCCATTTCATCCAGTACCAAATGTCAATTTTGAGTTAGCTTCTAGCTTAGAATCACAAATAAAAGCTGAGGATTATATTGCAAAATATTTAGACATCCCAAATATCAATCTTAGTAGTTTGTCAGATAAACTGATTGCAGACGAATATTGGGTCAGAGGAAGCACACTTTGGAGACTAGGACAATTTGAGGATGCTCGTGAAGAACTGGATAATTTACGTAACAATTATAAAAACGATGCTTTGGCCTCATACCAATTATCTATAGCCTACAAGAATCTCGGATATTACTATGGAGCGATATGGGCTGCACGTCACTGCATGGATTCACTGGAACTCTACAACAACCTAGAATCACCAAAGTTTATTACACAACTACGTTACGGTCCATATTATCTGGACCTCATAGATCCAATATCTAAACAATATGGAGTAGATCCACTTATCGTTGCGTCTCTAATACGACAAGAAAGCTTATATCAAGGCGAAGTAACTTCTTCAGCATATGCACAAGGATTAATGCAAATCATACCCCCTACTGGTGAATATATTGCCCGCCAACTAAGATGGCCTAATTACCAGACTAAAGACCTATATCGTCCACATATCAATGTAGCTTTTGGAGTTTATTATCTTGATGAACAACTAGGGATTTTCAATGGCAACAAGTATGCTGCTTTGTCCGCATATAATGCTGGCCCTGGTAACACTTCAATCTGGAACAAATTAGCAAAAAATGACTACGACTTGCTTGTAGAGATAATAAGGCTTGATGAGCCGCAGGAATATATCCGCCGCATTGCGCAACACTACTCAGTCTACCATCACTTATACTCAGACTAATTCGTCAACCTACCTACCACTCTTCTAATTACAATATACCAGTCAGAAATCCCATTAAAACGGTCCGATGGCTCAACAATTGGACCCATTTGCACACCATGCACCACCTTGTTGGTTACATACGTATACACTGGATGATATACCAATAAAGCAGGAGTATCATCAACAAACCGCTTCTGAAACATATGATACAAACTTGACCTAGTAGATATCGATGGAGTAGTACGTGCCTGCTCTATATATTCACTAATAATTCGATTGTCGTATCCACTATAATTTTGACCACTTTCAATTTCAGTCTGATGCCAAAAAGGATATGGGTCTGGATCAGGTGTTCTCTGCAAGCTAACATCAATCATTATCGCTTGAAATTCTCGAGTATCAAGGTGTTCTTCCTTTAGCACATCTGGATTAACAGTTTGGAGCAAAGCATTAATACCTAATAGTCCCCAATCATCTACAGCGATCTGCCCCAAAACAACTGATAAATCGTCGTTAGGAACCAACAACTTAAATTCGAGGTCTTGACCATCCTTTTGCAATACAAAATTATCGGTAATATCCCCAACATCAGTTTCAGGCAAACTCCATCCAGACTCACTTAACAGATTAGCAGCATTATTGGGATCATACTCAGCATTTGTTAGAGAGTCATGGTGCGCCCAATTACCCGGAGGAATTGGACTACTAGCTAACACAGCTTGTCCAGACAAGAATTCGTTAACAAAAAATTTACGATTCAATCCTAATAGTAACGCTAATCTTACTTTCTTCTCTCTGAAAAATTTGAGGGACTCGTTTTGCTGATTCAGTAAAATCATTTTGGTTTCGGGCAACAAAGAAGAATGTATGTCAAAATTAACATTATTCAGCATTGAGACTATACCTATTTGACTCAAACCACCAACTCCCATCACTTCATTTTGTTTCAGTGCCTCAATAGCTGACGATTCATCGAAATAGTACTTAAGCTTGATTGCACTTAACATTGGAGTATCACCATGATAGAAAGGGTTGGTTGTCAGCATTACTTCAGAATTAGAGTTTCCATCACCCAAACTTAAATTCTCAACCTTGAAAGGTCCTGATCCTACTGGATTCAGATTAGCAGGATGAAGCTTGAGATCAGCAGAGCGTACACCTGAAAACATATGTGCAGGCAAAACCGGAAATGTTACATGATCTAGAAAAGGTGCATAAGCTTCTGGCAATGTAAGTTTAAGAGTGCTATTGTTAAGCTTGGCCACAGCAATCTGTCGCCACAATTCGCCAGTATCAGCAGGCCCAGGATAATCTAAAGATTGCATCAGACCAATAGTGAATATTACATCATCCAATGAAAGGGGAACACCGTCATGCCAACGCAATCCTGAACGAATCACAAAAGTATAAGAAAGCCCATCTGCAGTAACTGCCCAACTCTCAGCTAAATCAGGTATTGGCTGTCCTGACCCGTCGAACTTCAACATACCCGCATAAACCAACTTTGCAATATCGCGGTCCGGACCATGATAAGAGAACAACAAAGGATTCAACTCACGCAGCTCACCTATCACACCCTCTACATACGTGCCACCAGGAGCTGGAGACACAGATACTAAAAGCCCTAAAGACTGTGTGTACAATAGAAACCCAATTAATCCTAATCCAGCTATTGCTATTGCAATCTGTGTACGTATCTTATTCATAAAAAAATACACTTATAAAAAAAAACGCCCCAATAAAATTTGGAAGCACTTTATAACTAATCGATGGACTAGCTTGTCAGATAACTACCGGTAGACATAGAAAAATTACTAAACAGAATTATCGACTATATGAGCGTTAGCCATTAATCATCACATTTAGTATCGCGGTAACAAAAAAGGCTACTGCCAGACCAATTGTGATATTAAACAGAAGTTTCTCGACCCCTCTGCGAGCACGAAACACGCTACCCTCTGTTGCTCCCGTAAGACCACCTAGGCCAGCACCTTTGCTTTGCAAAACAATAGCAACAATCAATGCAATTGAAACTACAATCTGGGCTAGATTCATTGTCACATTCATGTAGAAAATCCTCAAATACTAACTGCAAGATTATATCACAAGCACATATGCTTACAACAACATTCAATTATATTGACGTCTATGTTGATATCACTAAATTATACGCAAATATACTCTAATACAGTACAATATTGATAAGTCACAATACTTTATCCAATGAATCCTCAAAACAATTCGATAAGTCAACAATCAGATATCAATAAAAACAAAGTCCTTAACAAGCGTTACATGCTCACTGAACGACGAGCCATGGGAGGCATGGCAAATGTTTATAGAGCAAAAGACCTAGTACTACAAAGAGTGGTTGCAGTCAAAATACTAAGAGAAGAATTGGCCGCCCAACCCAATCTAGTGGATCAATTCTTACGTGAAGCACGGGCGGTAGCTCATCTAAGTCATACAAATGTCGTGGCAGTTTATGACGTAGGTAGTGACTTGGAAAGTCATTATATGGTATTAGAACACGTTTCGGGACATGACCTAAAGCACCACATCATACTAGATTCTCCATTCAACACTGATTTAGCACTTGACTATGTAATCAGTATGTGTGCAGGTATAGGTCATGCACATAAGCAAGGTATTGTACATTGTGATATTAAACCACAAAACATATTAGTTACAGATGAAGGCCAGATAAAAGTAGCAGATTTTGGTATATCAAGACTGATAAAACCAACTGATACTTTTGATAACACACCAAAATCTTTTGGAACCCCTCAGTACTTCTCGCCGGAACAAGCACACGGAGCGCAGACTACTCCAGCGTCTGACGTATATTCGTTAGGAATAGTATTGTTCGAAATGCTTACCAGCAGGTTGCCATTTGAGTCGGATCAACCACAAATCTTAGGACATATGCATATGCATGTCACTGCACCAGACATACGCACTCTGAATCAAGCAGTACCAGATACGCTATCAGATATAATAACCAAGGTACTATCTAAAGAACCTTCTGCACGCTATAGAACGGCCCAACACCTTGGACATGTTTTGGAAACATATCGCAACAAAGGGGCACAGGCAACGAAACCATATTTGGCACTAAGCAATAAAGAACTTGACAATCACATTCTTTCACACACGTATGACAATGAAGCATTGACAGAAAAAGCCACGAGTACGGATTTTTCCGCTGACACAGACTGGGCCTCCTATCTACTAGGAGGTACTGCAATTTTGTTGATGCTTGGATTACTAGCACTTTGGACAAGGGTATACTGGAAACTGGCACCACTACTAATTTCAGTAAATTAACAAATATCTTACAAGAAAACCAATCAAACTTGGTATAATTACTCAACTTGTAAGACAAATCACGGAGACAAAAAGTGGAAAATCCCCGTATGAAAAATTCATTAGTGTACGTGCTAATAGTAATAGCATTAGGAGCTATACTGTATTCAGTTCGTACACAATCAGCACCAAAAACAGAGCTGACAATCAGTGAAGTCGCCACACAAATTCAACGTGGCAATGTGGAAAAAATAGTGGTAGCTGAAGATGATTTGACTATTCATTTTCGTCCAGGCGCAGAATATGAACTAGCTATTACACGCAAAGAAAGTGCTTCAACAGCCCCTGAACAATTTGCGACACTTGGTGTAAGCGAACAAGCTAGATCAAATGTCAAATGGGAAGTACAACGTCCTGGGGATTGGGGTAACATAATGGTGCTTCTTAGTTACACTTTGCCGGCAGTATTTGTCATTGGGTTTATTTATTTTATTCTTCGCCAAGCTCAGGGCACAAACAATCAAGCTCTATCATTTGGTAAAAGCAAAGCTCGCATGGTCCCTGGAGACCAACCGACTGTGACATTTGACGATGTAGCCGGAGCAGACGAAGCCAAAGAGGAATTACAAGAGGTGGTTGAATTCTTACAGGAACCAGAAAAGTTCATAGGACTTGGAGCAAGGATACCAAAAGGGGTGTTACTGGTCGGATCACCCGGTACTGGCAAAACATTACTAGCGAAAGCAGTATCTGGCGAGGCAGGTGTACCATTTTTCTCTATATCTGGTTCAGAGTTTGTTGAAATGTTCGTTGGTGTTGGTGCAAGCCGAGTAAGAGACCTATTCGAACAGGCCAAAAAAAATAGTCCCTGTATAGTTTTTGTAGATGAAATAGATGCGGTAGGTCGGCAACGTGGTGCTGGATTGGGTGGCAGTCACGACGAACGTGAGCAAACTCTTAACCAGATACTAGTTGAAATGGATGGCTTCGACACTGACACAAATGTAATTATTGTCGCTGCAACCAATAGGCCAGACATACTAGACCCTGCACTCTTACGACCTGGACGATTTGATAGACGAGTTGTACTAGACCGTCCTGATATGGTAGGTCGGGAGGCTATATTCAAAGTGCATGTACGAGGTAAGCCACTAGCTACCGATGTAAAACTGGATGTTTTGGCCAAATCAACTCCTGGATTTGTAGGTGCCGATATTGAAAACACCGTAAATGAAGCGGCCATATTAGCAGCTAGAACTAATCAAAAGTCAATTAGCATGCGAGATATGGAAGCTGCAGTAGAAAGAGTGGTGTTAGGACCAGAACGCAAAAGTCGGATCATCACCGAACGTGAACGTAAAATCACAGCCTATCATGAGGCAGGCCATGCGGTTGTATCAAGAGCACAACCTGAGGGAGAGCCTGTACGCAAAATCACAATTATCCCACGAGGAATTGCAGCTGGACTAACGTGGTACCTGACTAGCGATGAGGATCAACGCTTAGCAACCAAGTCAAAACTTAAAGCTCGTTTGGCGGCAATGTTAGGTGGTAGAGCTGCTGAAGAATTGGTATTCGAGAAAGGCGAAGTAACTACCGGTGCATCTAACGATCTTGAACAAGTGACCAGCGTTGCCCGTCAGATGGTGACCCGCTGGGGCATGAGCGACAAATTAGGCCCTATGGCTTTCGGCAAAAAAGAAGAGTTAGTATTTCTTGGTAGAGAAATTGGTGAACAACGAGATTTTTCTGAGTCTGTAGCTGAAGAAATAGACTCCGAAGTTCGCACATTGGTTGCTGATGCACACAAATTAGCTGGCAAGTTACTCAAGAAGCATAGTGATAAGCTAGACGAAGTGGCAAACTACTTATTAGAACATGAAACACTAGAGCTAGAACAATTTGAGGCTCTATGGAACGATGAAACAATCCCGCCAACCAAGCCCCCTCCATCTGCTCCTCCGTCATCAGACTTAACAGCGGATGCAGAAGAGGATGCAACTAGCGATGATGATTCTGCCAAGTCTGGGAATGATCCATTACCGATCCCAAGCGGTGCATAAAGACACAAAAGGTTACGTGTCTCGACAACTATTTTTCGAATCGTGATTTGAGTTCTGCAGTAAAAATAGGTAGAAAGTCAAATAGGTCGGCTACAACTCCATAATGTGCCAATTTCATTATTGGTGCTTCAACATCTTTATTGATTGCAACAATAATCTTTGATGTGCGCATCCCAGCTTGATGCTGTATAGCACCAGATATTCCACATGCAATATACAAATCCGGACTTACTGTTTTACCCGTTTGCCCTACCTGATGATCATAAGGTATCCATCCCGAATCAACCGCAGCACGACTTGCACCTACCGATGCACCAAGAACACTTGCTAATTCACGTACTGGGTCGAAACCATCAGGACCTCCCACACCACGCCCACCTGAGACAATAATGTTTGCGTCAGCAAGACTTACATCACCGCGTGAAGTCGAATAATCAAGCACCTTGATCATAATGTCTGATTCAGAGAGCACAGCCTCAACCTCTATTATTTCAGCTGCCTCATCACACTCCTCAGCTGCAGGAAATGCACGAGGCCGCAAACTAATTATCTGGGGATGTAAACCATCAAGCGAAATCTTTGCATTTAATTTGCCGGCGTATACAGGACGTATGACTTGTGTATATCCTACTTCAACATTCACATCAATACAATCTGTAACAACTCCCACACCGAGTTTCATGCTAAGAAAAGCTGACAGATCACGACCCCTAGAAGTTGCAGGCATAAGAATAATTTGTGGCTCATATTCCTGATACAATTGAGCGGCAAGAGCTCCATATGCTTCTACCCTAAAATCTTCCATTGTATGATCATCGCAAACAATAATAGTATCAGACACGTACTTCGAAGTCTCCTCCACCAATTCACCCATTTGATTACCAAACACAAGACTAGTCACACTAGTGTCAAGTTTAGATGCAAGTGACTTTGCTAAACTAATAGCCTCCCAAGACGCTGTAAGAGCATTACCTCTGAAATGATCTATATAAACCCAGATACCTGACCCCATCAAATCACCTTATCTTCGATTAATTTTTCAACTAATTCTGATGCTATTGAATGCATGTCCGAACCTTCTAAAAGTTCGGCATCTGTACTTTTTCTAGATAACTCTTGAATTTCAGACCAATTCAGAGAACCATTGTAGTCGCTGGAAATTTGATCTCCTAACCCAAGATCATCTAATGTTATTACCTGCATTTCAGCTTTACTAGCTTTACGTATACCTACAAACGACGGATAACGAGGCTCGTTGATTTCTTTTACTACGCTAATGACGGCGGGTATTTTGCCAGAGCAAGATTGTCTGCCCTCTTCCAACAATCTAACCACACTTATGTGCTGATTTTCAATATCAATTTCCGATAATTCAGCTACATAACTAAAGCCGGGCCAACCCAAAGCATAGGCAACGGACATAGGCACAAGTCCAGTATCACCGTCAATAGCCTGTTTACCAAAAAACACTATCTGTACATTATCTAGTGTGGCAATCACTTTCGAGATTACAATAGATGTAATGCGAGCATCATAGCTTGCGATAGACGCGTCTGAAATCAAAATGCCATGGTCACATCCCATAGCAATTGCAGTTTTCAATGCTTCCTTTGCGCTTTCCGGACCCATAGTTAATACAGTAACGCTTCCACCAAATTTATCCCTAACACTTAATGCTTCCTCAATCGCATACTCATCCCAGGGGTTTACAACCATCGGAGCATCTCCCCAGCTGACCACTCCATTTTCCACCAACATTTTTGCTGCACTATCGGGAGTATGTTTTATACAAACTAAATTGTGCAATTCGCCCTCCTCAAAACTCATTATATTTACAGGAAAATCTCGCAAATTCTACCATAAGCAATGTACTATCCCTTATTATATGTGACTCTCTCTCTCTCATGTTAAAATTACAATCAATCTAAGTCAATGGAGCTAAATTGCTATGAAATGCATATTTTGTCAAATAGTAAGTGGTGAAATGCCAGGCGACATATTGTTGCAAAATGAACATATATGTGCTTTTCGTGACATTCATCCAGCAGCACCTAAACACGTTCTGATAGTACCCAACAAACACATCGCTTCAACTGAAGACATTAGCAACGCTGACAGGGATGTGGCCGCGGAGCTTATACTAGCAGTAAAAGAGGTAGCAAAGTTAGAAGGAATAAGTAAAAGTGGATACAGAATAATATCCAATTGTGGGTCTCACGGACGCCAGGAAGTAAAACATCTACATATTCATGTATTGGGAGGTGCTCCTATGAAGCACAGACTAGGTTAATTGTGCATGCTATAATCGGACAATAGTATCCAAAAATAAGTATGATAAGTATGGTAACCAATCAGTATAATTGCATTATATAAACGCGACGGACTTCATTATGAACAATATCAACATATACGTAAATCATAGAGATTATTAATGACTATGACAACCAATAACCCATCATGGTATACATCTACACCATGGATAGTGGGGATAATATTTTCTCTGATTGCGCTTGCTCTTATAGTTGTTCCACTGGGTGAGAACACTGAGTTAGATGTACAAATTGGTGATCCAGCACCCTTTGATATAGTTGCTCCACGCTCGCAGACATATGTTAGTGCATTACAAACGGAGAATGCAAAAGCTGCAGCAAAAAAAGCTGTGTCAAGAATTTATGACCCACCGGACACGCGTGTGTCCCGTCAACAAATATCGTCCGCCAAAGCAGCTATAGCATTCATTGATTTGACTCGCTCCAACAAACTAGCCACGACTCATCAAAAGCAACAAGAATTCACTAAACTAGGCAGTGTGAATATAGATGATGATTTACAAATTCAATTGATCCAAATTGAAGATGTACGCTGGACTATTGTCAAAGAGGAAATTATTAGAGTGATTGAAAATATCATGAGTGAGCCAATTCAAGAAGATCAAATGGAACAAATCAGACAACGGATACCAGTTCTCATAAGTGTAGAGTTAAGCATAGAAGAGGCAGAATTAGCAGCAATTTTGGTTCAACAATTTGTAGTTCCAAATTCTCTATTTAATGAAGTTGCCACCAATAAAGCACGTAATGCCAGCATAGATGCAGTAGAACCAGTAGAACAAGCTTTTGCTCAGGGACAGACAATCATAGCGCGTGGCAATGTGATTTCTGCTCAAGATCTAGAAGCCATGACAGCTCTAAATATGCTGGAACCACAGCGCAGCTTGCTTGAAAGATATTTTCCATCATTCACTGCAATAATTTTGGTAGTCGCCACAATGATTCTTTATCTTCTGAGAACCCAACCTGGTTTTTTCTATCGAACTAGACACCTGTTATTTGTCGTATTGTTATCACTTATTTTTCTGTTTGCTGCCCAATTTGTCATACCGCAAAGACTTGTACTACCTTTCCTTTTTCCAGCTGCTACACTTGGCATGCTCATAGCTGTCGGTCTGGGAACAGAGTTAGGATTAAGTGTTTCTACACTTTTTGTAGTGTTTATTGCAATCGTTTCTGATGGCCGGGTAGAAATAGTGATATATCATCTAGTTGGACCCATAGTGGCAATATTATCTTTAGGTAAAGCGGAACGAGTCAACAGTTTTCTCTTAGCTGGTTTGGCAACAGCTGCAGCAAATTCAGCTGTCATCATAGCATTCCGATTCAATGACCCGACCATCGATATCCTTGGTCTAAGCACATTACTTGGAGCCAGCATAGCAAATGGTGCAATATCAGGTGCTCTTACACTAACTGGACTATTTCTCTTAGGCTATGTCTTTGATATTACTACTTCCTTACAACTAGTTGAGTTGTCACGGCCTAACCACCCCTTGTTAGTAAGACTACTGCGAACTGCACCTGGTACTTATCAGCATAGTTTACATGTAGCTAATCTTGCTGAGCAAGCTGCTAGAAACATTGGTGCAAATACTATGTTGGTAAGAGTAAGTGCGCTTTTTCATGATATTGGTAAGACAACTAATCCGGAATATTTTGTTGAAAACCAAGTAGAAGACAGAAATCCACATACAAATATGGATCCTCAGTCTAGCAGCAATGTAATAGTAGCACATGTAACAGATGGGGAAACCATGGCTAAAAAACATAGGTTGCCCACAGTAATTCGTGATGCAATCCTTGAACATCATGGGACCACCGTAACAAGATATCAATACGATAATGCAATCAAGATGGCAGAAGAAAATGACGAGCAAGTTGATATTTCACAGTACACTTATCCTGGACCCAAACCCCAAAGTCCTGAAACAGCTTTATTGATGCTGGCTGATGGATGCGAAGCTAAAACTAAAGCTGACAATCCTTCCACAACAGAAGAAATAGATCAAATAGTTAGATTTATTATCAATCGCAGGCTAAAACAAGGACAACTTGATGAATGTGACTTATCTTTGACTGACCTGGGCAAAGTACGAGAATCATTCGTGACAACACTAAGAGGATATTATCACAACAGGTTAAAGTACCCACCAGAACCAATCATTGAAGAACCTCTTGTGGAGAACCTCGATCAGTCAACAGATATTCACGACACTAAAACGTCTGAGTAGCAAACAATTACTGTGCCATACTCATACTATATTAGTACGCGAATTTATCCTAGCTCAAACTTTCATGCATCTATCCCAGTCGATTGCGCCAAACTGCGTAGCGCTGCCAAAGAAACACTTACTAATAGATCTGCCGATCCTGATTCAGAAATATGCATAGTATTGAGCCTAGATTCCTACTTAAATGAACTCAACAAGAAGTATTCCGGTATAAATACCCCAACTGATGTATTGAGCTTTCCTTCCACAGAAAATAATAAGTACTTGGGTGATATCATATTGTCTACTGAATACGCTATACGCACAGCTGACAACGAAGGACACAGCGCCAATGAAGAACTCCAGCTACTCACAGTGCATGGTACACTGCACTTGCTCGGCTATGATCACAGTACTCCTGATGAACAGAAGATCATGTGGGAGATACAAGACGAAATATTATCAAAGCTGAAGATTGAAATCAGTTATCCAGTTGCAAATACGTAAAGTACACTGTCTGCATCAAATTACTGGACAATAGGAAAGATTGGAGAGATTGACCATGAAATTCAATTTAATTAGCAATAAGATTACGGAAATCGATGTTGACACAATCATATTAAGCATTTTCATGTCGGATGACACTACAAATGGATTGATCCATGATATAGACTTAGCACTTAATGGATCAATATCTGAAATACTAAGCCGTGGCGACCATAAGGGCAAACTTAGGGAAGTCACTGAAATTTACACTAATGGACAGATACCTGCTGATAGAGTAATTTTAGTTGGCCTTGGTCCAGAAAAAGATTTCAATGAGAATTCTATAAGACATGCTGCAGCAGCAGCTGCTATACGTGCTAGACAACTGGGAGCCCGTAAAATTGCTTCAATCATACATGGAGTTGAAAAATCTCAACTCTCGGCTAACGATACCGTACGTGCATCTACAGAAGGAACAATACTCTCCCTTTATGTTTTTGAGAAATACAAGAGTGAAAACAAATTTGACAGCGTAGAATCAATGTCATTCATAGAAAACAAGGACATAGAATCGGATTATTTACTATCGGGTATAGAACAAGGCAAAATAATCAGTAATGCAGTCCAGCTGGCGCGAGACCTTGTAAACGAACCACCTAATGTTTGTACACCAGCATTTCTAGCTGAACAAGCTATGCAAATAGATGATGATGCCAACACTAATGTAAGTATTCTCACTGAACCAGAAATTGAAGATTTAAATATGGGAGCATTTCTCAGTGTAGGTAGAGGCAGTACCAGAAAACCTAGGTTTATTGTAATTGAATACAACAAAAAACTTTTGGATAAAGTTCAGCCGCTAGTTTTAGTAGGAAAAGCGATTACATTTGATACAGGAGGATATTCACTAAAATCTGCTTCTGGAATGTCAACCATGAAAGCAGATATGGCCGGTGGTGCAGCAGTAATAGGAGCTTTACAAGCCGCGAGTAAATTGAAAGTGCCATACCCAGTAATCGGTTTGATTCCTGCAACAGAAAATATGGTTAGTGGGACAGCAAGCCATCCATCAGACGTAGTTAGTGCATCCAATGGCAAAACCATTGAAATAGTAAACACTGACGCGGAAGGTCGTCTAATACTTGCAGACGCACTAGTTTACGCTGCTCAATATAATCCAAAACATGTGATTGACCTAGCTACTCTCACAGGCTCAGCCGTTATAGCCCTAGGAGAGGGGAGTGCTGCAGCGCTATTTACCAACGAAACTAGCCTAGCAGAGCAGCTTCTGACATCCAGCGAATCCAGTGGGGAACGAATATGGCGCATGCCACTATACCCAGAATACACCGACTGGATGAAAGCCAGTAATGTAGCAGACTTACGTAACAGTACTAACAAAAGTGATACCGGAATCGGCACGTCTGCAGCATTTCTTCAAGAATTCACAGAAGGGTATAGCTGGGCTCACATAGATATAGCACCGATGGCATTTCTATCTGGTGGTAGTGTGATCAAAAGACTTGGTCCAGCAGGTGCCACTGGATTTGGTGTAAGGCTGCTATCTCATCTTATGATAGAGTATGCAAACTAACTAAATACTATCAAGTGGTCAATGAATCAATAGTTTTTAGATATTCCCAACCGTATATTCCGCTATTATGACCATCACTCCAGTATAGTTTTAAGGCATAGTTTCCAGCCAATTCCACCAAATTAAGAGAAAAGCTCTTGACGGGATTCAAATTGAAAACCATGTCTGTATTATTAGTGTTTTCAGCTGAATACTCGTTTCTACATTGCGCACATGGACAAGCATCTCGTAGTGAATTCCAACTATATTCAGCACTACTACCGTCATGCCAATCTACAACTAATATTTGCCTTTGCTTGTCCAATTTTATTGATCGCGGACGAAGATGCATTAAGTTATCCTGAACATTTGTCACACCAATTATGTTTATACTCCTTAATCAATATCAACGTACTACTTGAAGATAATTAGATGCTCCCCAACCATTACGTCGATCATCAGCTTGAGCCACTATAAACCACCATGTCATACCATCAGCTTCACGCGGACCTTTCTGAACCACAAACACCTCATAATCTAATGCTAAATAGTTCACCTCAGATTCCAAATTAGGTTCATACCGTAATCGAAGTCCACCCCCCGTATTAACAACTTGAACATATGAACCCGTCTTGATAAGACTTCCTGCTGGCGGAGGCGGAAAAGTTGGCGTCTGAAGCATGACTGGAGTATCAGTAATTGGCATATCAATTGTAGTAGTAGTAGATGTACGCTCTGGTGTTACTACTAACAATACAGGGGTTACAGTTGGTTGCTGTATGGCAGCTGGCCTAGTCACTATAACATAAGACCATACACCCGCAGCTGCCAATCCAAGCACAACAACAAATGTCAAAATCCAGCGCAAAGGCACGACAGTAGTTTTTCTGCTAAATCCATTCGTTGACGACAAAGATGCACCTCATCCAAACTCATATAGTCAAATTCATACAGTCAAATTCATTGATAGTATATATAATTATAACGATAATACTTATTAAGACGCGATCCATGCGACTATAATTAGTAATATATTGCAGATGCCGCAAGGTAATTTTAGTATGGAAATTTATGAATACGCAGGAAACTTGCACAATCACACACCATATTCTGATGGCATCTTATACCATAGAGATATTGCTAAAGCAGCAGCGCAGTCTGACTTGGATTTCCTAATAGTTACAGACCACAATGTTTGGGTAACTGGTGTAGAAGGCTATTATGAGTTCAAAGATGGGAAAAAGATGCTATTGTTAAGTGGAGAGGAAGTACATGATCTCGAGCGAAAGCCCGAAGGAAGTCATCTATTAATCTACGACACAAACGCTGAACTACGTGATTGGTCTCAGACACCACAGCAGCTCATTGACAAGGTAGAAGAGATGGAAGGATTAAGTTTTCTTGCACACCCATTTGAACGCGCCGCTCCAATTGTTGAAGATGCTGTCTATTCCTGGCGCGACTGGCATGTGAATGGATACACAGGGCTAGAGATTTGGAATTATATGAGTGAATTTAAGGGTCTAGTAACCTCCAAGATAGCAGCTATATTCTATGCATTTTATCCGGACTTAGGGATAACTGGACCATTCCGAGAAACTATAAAGAAATGGGATGAATTACTTTCTGATGGTCATCGTGTAGTGGTAACCGGTAATGCAGACGCTCATGGACAAACATATTCAATGGGCCCAATAAGTCGCTGTATATTCCCTTACGAGTTTCTATATAATGCAGTTAACACCCACTTGGTAAGTAGACAAAAATTCACTGGCGATAAATCAATAGATAAGGGTATAGTATACTCAGCTTTACGCAACGGCAACTGCTTTGTGGGATATGAGACACCCCACCCTACACGGGGATTTCGCTTCAGCGCATCTAGTGAGCACAATGTCTGCATAATGGGAGAGGAAATCTCAATAAGTGATAAGTCTATTAGGCTAATTGCAAAAGCTCCAACGCAGTGCAATATGCAAATAGTGTGTAATGGGCAAACTATTGCCGAAACTCGAGATCAGAAAGAAATGAATTTTAAAGTATCAAAACCAGGTGCCTACCGAGTACAGGCCACTATAAACCACAAATCAAGAGAGCGTTCCTGGATATTCAGCAATCCGATTTATGTAGTACCATAATAAGCACCATATGTTTACATGCACAGTAACAATAACACTATGGTGTTTTTGAAGAAATATGTAGGCTATGAGAAAACAGTAACTAAGCATTCAGTTAAGGAGGATAAGATATGCCTTTTCGTATGGGACCAGTTGAACTTTTTATTATCCTAGCAATAGTATTAGTATTATTCGGTGTAGGCCGCATAGGTAAAATAGGTGGCGAACTGGGTAAAGGTATTCGTGCATTTCGACTAGGTATCAAAGACGAGGAATCCGATAGTAGTTCAGATAACGATAGTACAATAGAAAGTGAAGATTCGGATACCAGTAATATCTAGCCTAACAAAATTCTGTACAATTATCTATACACATATATACTCATTTGGAATAATTTGTTTTGATTGATAACGCCACTAATACAAGTCTTAAAATAGAGCATTTGATCGAGAGTCTACTATTCGTAGCCGAAGGCCCCGTATCAATCGCACAAATAGCTGCTGCACTTAATACAAGCCCCAAACAAATCAAAAGAGCTTTGTTGGATTTAGAAAATTTGTACCAAGACCGTGGCCTACAAATACAAAATCTAAGAGGACGTGTCCAACTTACAACAAACCCTAAAGCAGCTTCGTCTATTGAGCAGTTTCTTGGATTAGAATCACAGCAAAGACTGACCAGTGCTGCTTTAGAAACTTTAGCAATAATAGCTTATCGCCAACCTGTTACTAGGCCACAAATTGATGGAATTCGAGGGGTCAACTCAGATAGTGTAATCAAAAATCTAATTTTCAAAGGACTTATTGAAGACATTGGAAGATCAGAAGGTCCCGGGCGCCCTATTCTCTACGGAACAACCTCATCATTCTTGCAGCACTTTGGCATATCTTCTTTAAAAGAACTGCCCCCAATAGATGAAGAAGAAGATCAACCACAAATTGAGCAAAAGTCCGAAGGGGATGATCAGAATATAGAGTCAGATCCACAATACGTTTCAATGAAACTACCTGAAAATGACGGTTGAACGCCTACAGAAAATACTTGCCAAGTCAGGGTATGGTTCGCGTCGCGCATGTGAGAAACTAATATTAAACGGGCGCATCCATGTAAATGGAAAAGTTGCCACTATTGGTGATCGGGCAGACCTAGCGAAAGACAAAGTAACAATTGACCTCAAAGCAATAAACCAACCTGAACAACTCAAGTACATAATGCTCCATAAGCCACGTGGCGTCGAGTCCACACTGAAGCCGCAAATGGGGCGGGAAGGTGTAAGAGATCTCGTAGATCTACCCGGCAGACTATATCCAGTTGGGAGATTAGATACTGACAGCGAGGGGCTAATTTTGCTTACTAATGATGGGCAACTGACTGAGCAAATTACCCACGCACGCTATGGTCATGAAAAAGAATACCATGTGCTAGTGGATGGATATCCTGATGAAAAACAAATTTCCACATGGAGACGCGGAGTCATTTTAGATGATGAACCTACCTATGATAAAACTGCTAGGGCTAAAGTATCTATAAGAAAAAAGGCTGCATCGGGGACATGGTTACGAATTGTTATGCGTGAAGGCAAGAAACGCCAGATTCGACGAACTGGTCGCACATTAGGCCTTCGAGTTAAACGTATACTGCGCGTCCGTTTAAGTACACTACGATTAGGAAATCTAAAACCTGGTCAATGGCGTAAACTCACAGATAGAGAAATCAGACAATTGTATCGCAATCACTATCAATCACGCAGACAAAATCGCTCACGCAAACAGAATCGCTATAGAAAAAATAATTGATGATTGAAAACACTTCCATTACTATCACTATAGACGGACCAAGTAGTTCAGGTAAAAGTACTGTCGGTGAAAAATTAGCCCATAATATTGGGTATAACTTTTTGGACACAGGATGTCTTTACCGAGCACTAACTGTAGCTACATTGCAACGCAATATTCCTATCACAGATACAGATACTATCATAAAACTAGCAGGTGATATTGATATAGTTGTTAAACCATCCACGGTAGAAGATGGGCGTCAGTATACTGTACTAATCGATAAGGTTGACGTAACCTGGGAGCTACGTTCTTCTAGCACTGACACTAACGTGTCACTTATATCTACTATTCCCGATGTTCGACACCTTCTAACTGAACAAATGCGGTCTATTGCCAAAGGGGCCAATGTAGTAATGGTAGGACGAGATATTGGAACAGTTGTTGTCCCCGAAGCACCTCTTAAATTCTATCTAGATGCAAGCATTGATGAACGAGCACGCCGCCGTCACAATGAAAACATGCGAAATGGTCAAGAAAGCGATTATAAGGAAATCCTTGTCAACCTACAAGCTAGGGACGATATAGATACACAAAGAGATAATGCTCCTCTAAAAAAACCAACAAACGCCTACATAATTAATACAACTACAATGAAACCAAAAAACGTACTAAAGGAAATGCTCAGAATTTTCCACACAGTTATATAATGACCAATCTATGTCAAAGACAATAAAACATAATCTAGGAGTTAGACTCTATCGCCCACTTGCACGAGCTTGTTTCAGAGTGATGTATCGTCTTCTTACCAACTTACACATTGAAGGCAAGGAAAACATACCTTCTCACAGTGGTTGTTTACTCACCATCAATCACCTGTCATTATATGATCCACCATTAGCACTTTCATTCTGGTCTTATTCACCTGAAGCGCTAGGAGCTGAAAAAACGATGTATAACAATGGAATCATCGGTATTATCATGCGCTGGTATGGTACTTTTCCTGTTAAACGAGATGGCGACGACCGAGCTGCGTTACGAACCGCTCTGAAAGTACTACAAAATGATCTGCCTCTATTAATAGCGCCAGAAGGAACCCGACATCCGGAGGGATTGCGAGACCCTCAACATGGAGCTTCATTTTTGGCAATGAAAACCGGTGTACCTTTAGTTCCAATTGCAATTTCTGGAACTGCTGATATTTTTAGCACACTAAGAAAGGGGCGCAAGCAAAAAGTAGAAATGATCATAGGTAAACCTTACCATCTACCAACATTGTCGGACACGCCTAGACGTGATGCTCTCCGCATACATACAGAATACATCATGCAGAGAATTGCCGATCTTTTACCAGAACGTCATCGCGGCATATATAAGAAGCAATAAAACAAATCACATAATTCACTTAATGAGTGTACTAAAATCATGCTGTTTATCTTATATGTTATTACACTACCCTGTTATAATGATGACTTAGATATGGAGGTTATCCTAACAACAATCGGTTAGGTATTAGCCAGGAAAGGTAAAGCGCAAGGCCCGATATGACCATATCGGGTGACGAGGACGAGGGTTCCTTTACTCAGCCAGTAAGGGATAACGCCACAAGCCTTTGGCGTAAAATCGATAAATCAGCGGATGCCCTCCGGGTGTACCAGCACCCGCAGTCCTTTCCCCCCCCCATATCTCCAAAGCTACCGCCTAAAACCGCTAGGAAACTAGAGGTACAAAAGCGATGGCACTGGCAATATACATGCACCTAATGGAACGTTGCATGCTGTGTCGATAGGTGCTAACAAAATACTCTGGAGGTATTTGCTTATGTGCGGTATTGTTGCTTATATAGGTCCACGTGACGCCACACCTATAATTATGAATGGTCTAAAACGACTTGAATATAGAGGCTATGACTCAGCGGGCATGGCTACTATAGATGCAGGAACAATCAATATACGTCGTGATGCAGGAAAACTTGCACGTTTGCAATCACTAGTATCTCAACAACCTCTGAGTGGAAACATTGGTATAGGACACACTCGCTGGGCTACACATGGCGAACCCAATGAACGTAACGCTCATCCGCATATGGGGGATACAGGCAAAGTGGTTTTGGTACACAACGGTATAGTTGAGAACTATATGGAGTTACGACAACAACTGATAGAAGATGACATCACATTACAATCGGACACCGATAGTGAGGTAATTGTACATTTAGTTGAAAGATATCTCAGTGAAGACAATAGCTTAGAAGAGTCAGTACGTCAGACTATTGGTCTCCTGGAAGGAGCCAATGCAGTAGTATTGATCTCAACAATAGAGCCTGATAAAATCATCGCAGCCCGTGTAGGCAACGCAGGTGGTATCGCAATAGGAGAAGGCAACAATGAAATGTTTATTGCCTCAGATATGCCTGCCATCCTTGAACATACTCGTCGTATTGCATTTCTAGAACCAGGTTGGTTGGCCACAGTAAACGAAAATGGATTTTTTACGCACACTATGATGGGAGAACCTACCAATAGTGAAATACATAATATCCCTTGGGATCCAGTCGCAGCAGAAAAGGGTAACTATCGGCACTTCATGCAGAAAGAAATCCATGAGCAAGTACGGGCTATTACAGACACCATAGGAGGTCGTATCGATTTCAGATCTGGCAAAGTCACATTGCCTGATTTAACACTATCAAAATCCCAAGCAAAAAATATTGATCGCATTGTAATAACTGCATGCGGCACTGCTGCACACGCTGGCATGGTAGGCAAAACTCTAATAGAGGAACTCGCGCGCATTCCTGTTGAAGTAAGTATTGCCTCCGAGTTTCGATACTCTAACCCTATAGTTAACGAACGTACTGTAGTGCTAGCCATTAGCCAGAGTGGTGAAACAGCTGACACACTTGGAGCAATGACGGAGGCCCATGAGAGAGGTGCTACTATTTGGAGTATTGTCAACGTAATTGGTTCACAAGCTATGCGTATGGCTTCAGGATGTATTCCAATGCAAGCAGGTCCGGAAATTGGCGTAGCATCTACAAAAGCATTTACTACTCCTCTAGTGAATCTATATCTTTTGGCAATGCTCCTAGGTCATCTACGGGACGAATTGGATGATGAAAAGATGCGTGAGCTAGCAGGTCATCTGTCACTTTTGCCTCAACAAGTGGGCAATCTATTGAGTCGTGATGCAAAAATCAAAAAAGTGGCGCTAACACTTCGGGACATGGAACAGTGCTTATACCTAGGACGTGGTATACAAATGCCTATCGCATACGAAGGAGCACTAAAGCTTAAAGAAATCTCTTATATACATGCTGAAGGATATCCGGCAGGTGAAATGAAACATGGACCTATTGC